>NZ_JBKWAE010000010.1:0-99404 GCF_046974225.1 Hominenteromicrobium sp.
CGGTTTTGTTTCTGCGGCGCGATACGGTGCAAACTCCGCAGGCCGCGCGGCATACGCTGGATCGGCGCGTGCTGGGCACCATCGGGCACGAGCGCAAGGAAAAGCGGCTGTTCGTAAAAAAGAGCCGCGGTGCGGGACGCAAGGCTGCGGCGCTGCTGACAGACCCTTTTGTGCGGTACACCTACACGGAAGCGTATCAGGATCTCTGCGCGGCGTTGGAGCACCGCATGCGGCGGGACGGCAAAAAAGTGCTGCTGCTCACGGGCGCGGGAGAAAACGAAGGAAAATCAAGCGTAGCGGTGAATTTGGCGCTGGCGCTTTCCATGCGCGGGCGGCATGTGCTGCTGTTGGATCTCGATTTAAGAAAACCGGCATTGCACAAAATTTTCGGCCTGCGGGCGGCGGCTAAAAACGGGATCGGGCAGTATTTGCAGGCAGAGAAAGACGCGGAGCCGCCGCTTATTTTTTCGGAAAAATACGGCATTTCTCTCGGCCTTACCGCGCCCGCCGCGCACCCGGAGCGCCTTTTGCACAGCGAAAAGCTGAAAAAGCTGCTTTTGGCGGCGCGGGCGGACGAACGCTTTGACTACGTTTTGCTCGATTCCCCACCGATGCTGCTTTCCGCCGATGCCGAGGCGCTCAGTGCGCTTTCGGATCTTTCGGTGCTCGTTGTACGGCAGGACTACACGCCGGCCGGTATATTAAACGACTGCGCCGACGCGCTCACGCAGAGCGGGACGGATTTTGCCGGATTTATCCTGAATAATTTTTACGCGGCTGTGCACCCGCAGCAGCTTTTTGCTGTGCGGACGGCTTCGTCAAAATAGTGTTTTGTAGCTAAAAATGCAGATGTTTTGTCGGCGTTTTACTGATTTTGACGGCTTTTTGTTCAAATCCGTTGACGCACAACGGGTAAAAGCGATATAATAACTCGGATAAGGCACTGCCGCGGAATGCGCGACGTGCTGAGTTTCCCTGAAACGTCAAAATCAAAGGAGTACATGATATGAGCAAATGGAAGGAACGGATTCCGGGTATGGTGATCTCTGTCCTTTTGGTGGCAGTGTTTGCCGTGTTTATGGTGATCCTTCTGCAAAGCAAGATGGTGCCGACGAAGCTGCTGATCCTTGGCGGTATTGCACTTGTCCTTTTGGTGGCTTCTGCTGTTTTGTTGGTACGCAGCATCCGAAATAAAGGGCAGTTCATCTGCGGCGCGTCGCTTTCTCTGGTACTGGCGCTGGTGCTTGGTCTTGCGAGCAACTACATTTCGGTCGCGACCGGCACGCTGACGGAGATTGGCACGGTGCGCACGGAATATACGCCCGTAGCGGTCTATGTGCGCACGGATGACCCGGCTTCCGCGTTGGAAGACACGAAGGGCTATACGTTCGGCATTTTGGAATCGCTTGACCGCGAAAGCACCGATTCCGCCGTCAGCCAGATCACAGAGCGCTTTGGCAGTGCAGTGACAACGAAGACGTATGCCGGCATCACACAGCTCATCGACGGCCTGCTCAACAAAGAATGCGATGCGATCATCCTAAATACTGCATACCTCGACGTTGTGACGGAGCTCGATAAATACGCCGATGTGGAAAGCAAAATTCGCGAGCTTGAAGTGCTGCACGTGGAAACGGCGGTACAGAGCGAAGCGGGAAAGACGCAGAGCACCGGCAACGGCGATGTGGAAAATCGTATTTACACCCTGTACATCAGCGGCAGCGATACGCGCCAGGGCCTTAACACGGTCGGCCGCAGCGATGTAAACATTTTGGCGACAATCAATACGGAAACGCGCCAGATTCTGCTTGTGACGACCCCACGCGACTACTATGTGCCGCTGCCTGTTTCGGGCGGCATCCCGGATAAGCTGACACATGCGGGTATTTACGGCGTGAACGTTTCCATAGGCACGCTCGAAATGCTGTATGATACGGATATCGATTACTACTTCCGCCTCAATTTCTCCGGCTTTACCGGCATTGTGGATGCGCTCGGCGGCATTACGGTCGATAACGATGTTGCGTTTACAAAGGGCGACTACACGTACCCGGTGGGCAAGGTGCAGATGGACGGCAAAATGGCGTTGACCTTTGCCCGCGAGCGCTATTCGTTTGTGGATGGCGATATTCAGCGCGGTAAAAACCAGCTGAAGGTTATTTCCGCCATCATCGATAAGGCACTTTCCCCGGATATTCTGGTGCGCTACAATTCCATTATGGACAGCATCAAGGACTGCTTCGAGATGGATGTGCCGTATGACGACATCGCGGCGCTCGTGCGCCGTCAGCTTTCCGATAACGGCTCTTGGAACGTTGTCCAATGCAGCGTGACCGGCACGGGCGATTCGCAGATCCCGTACTCCATGAGTGATTACGCCTACGTCATGCGTCCGGATTATAACACCGTAAATAAGGCAAAAGAGCTGATGCAGGCTGTTAAGGACGGCAAAACGCTCTCGAAGACCGATACGAACATTACGGATGCGGACCGCACAAGATATGCTTCTATGCCGGGCGATCCCGCAGCCTCGTACACGAGCAGCGGAAGCGGTACCCAGAGCAGCTCCAGCAACAATTACAGCTACTCCGACAGCAACGATTACAGCTATTCGGGCGGCTCCGATAATTCCGGCTACGAAGAGCCTTCTGTGCCCTCCGAACCCTCCGGCGGCGAAACGTCGTCTGAACCTGCGGGCGGTGACGAGACACCGTCTGAGCCTTCCGGCGGCGAAGAGACTCCCTCCGAACCCTCCGGCGGCGACGAGACACCCGCAGAGCCGGATCCCGGCACAAACGGCGGCGAAACAATCGCAGAGCCTGCGGCCTAAATGAGATTTCATACCATGTAAACTTTTTCCCCCGAAGCCCTTGCGGTTTTCGGGGGAATTCTTTATAATTATTATGAGGTGTTTTGGCTATTCAGTATGCAACAAGGAGAAACTATGCACCGAAGAAGAAAATTGCCCGAAAACGGCGTTGTCATTGTGCTTGGCGCACGGGTGGTGGGGGCATCGAAAACCTGCCCCGCGCACCTCAGTCGCGCGTTTCAATATCGTGTGGATACTGCAGCATCGTATCTAAAAGCCTATCCGAAAGCCGTTTGTATCACGACCGGAGGGCAGGGCAAGGACGAGCCGCAAAGCGAGGGCGAAGCCGCAAAGGAAGCGCTGATGAAGTTCGGGGTTGCGCCGAAGCGCATCTTTGCGGAAGTAAACTCCAAAACGACGCTTGAAAACCTGCGTTTTGCGCGGGATATTCTGCGCGAAAATGGCTTTTCCGATACCGTTTTGCTTGCAACGCAAAGTTACCACCAGTGGCGCGCCTGCCGCATGGCAAAAATGTTGGGACTTACGCCGTATCCGCTGCATGCGAAGACCAATTTGAAAAGTCTGCCGAAAAACCTGTGCCGAGAATTTCTGGCTATCCTGAAATTCCTGCTGTTTACCCGAAAGGAATGAGACGAATGGAACAAGAGCAAAAGCGCTTGCTGATCCGCGGTGCGCGCATTTTGAACCCCGCGCGCGGCGAGGATTATATCGGCAATATTTTGATCTCCGGGGACCGCATCAGCGCGGTTTCCGAAAACCTGTACGATGCGGATGCCGAAGTCATTGAAGCAAAAGGTTTAACGGCGGTGCCGGGCTTTGTGGATATGCATGTGCATCTGCGTGACCCTGGCTTTACCGATAAAGAAGATATTTACACGGGCTGCCGTGCGGCTGCGGCGGGCGGCGTGACGAGCCTTTTGTGTATGCCGAACACGAAGCCGGCGGTTGATACGCCCGAGACTGTGCGCTATATTTTGGACAAAGCAAAGACCGCCGATGCGCATGTTTATGTTGCGGCGGCGATTACAAAGGGACTGAAAGGCGAAGAGCTGTGCGACTTAGAAGCGCTGCACGATGCCGGCGCCATTGCTTTGAGCGACGACGGTCGCCCGGTCATCGATACCGCCTGCCTTGTAAAGGCATTATGCGAAGCGCCGAAGCTCCACATGCGCGTGACGGCGCACTGCGAAGATTTGTTCCTCGCGAAAAAGTGGGTCATGCATGAGGGAGAAGTTTCCGAAAAGCTCAATCTGCCCGGCGTACCTGCGGCGGCGGAGGACTGCGGCACGGCGCGCGAAATTGCGGCGGCTGCGGCGTATGACGTGCCGGTGCACATCTGCCATGTCAGCACGGCAACCTCTGCGGCGCTCATCCGTGATGCCAAAGCCCGCGGCGTAAAGGTGACGGCGGAGACCGCACCGCACTACTTGCTTTTGGCCGACGAAGCGCTCGAAAAGCACGACGCGGACTACCGCATGAACCCGCCGCTGCGCAGCGAGAAGGACCGCCTTGCGATGATCGAGGCCGTAAAGGACGGCACGATCGACGTCATCGCGACCGACCACGCGCCGCACACGCCGGCGGAAAAAGCTGATTTTCTGCACGCGCCAAACGGCTCCATCGGTATGGAAACGTCGTTTGCGGCGGCATATACCGCGCTTGTAAAGACCGGCGTTTTGACGCTTACAGAGCTCATCGAAAAGATGAGCGTGCGCCCGGCGGAGCTGCTCGGCATTGAAGCCGGCGCCATCGGTGCGGGCGAAGTGGCCGATATTGCGCTGATTGACGAGCACGAAGCGTGGGTTGTGGACTCCGAAAAACTGCACGGCAAAAGCCGCAACACGCCGTTTAAGGGCATGACGCTCACGGGCCGCGTAAAGGCGACCGTCTGTGGCGGCAGAGTTGTATTTAATGAACTGTAAAAGTTTGAGAAATTTGAAATTATAGATTTGAAATGAGAGAGGGATTACTATGTCTTTTGACCGTATGATTGAAAAAATCGTGGAAACCCAAAATCCGACCGTTGCGGGTCTTGACCCGAAGCTCGCGTACATTCCGTCCTACATTCTGGACGGCGCCGTCGCAAAGTATGGCAAAACGCTGGAGGCTGCGGCCGCCGCACTGCTCGAATACAACAAGGGCCTCATCGACGCGCTATGCGATATTGTCCCGGCCGTAAAGCCGCAGGCGGCGTACTATGAAATGTACGGTTGGCAGGGCGTGAGAACCCTTGCGGAGACCGTCGCTTACGCGCGCGCAAAGGGCATGTTCGTCATCACGGACGGCAAGCGCAACGACATCGGCACCACGATGGAAGCCTACGCCACGGCGCACCTCGGCAAAACGGATGTATTCGGCGAGAAAACGGAAGCCTTCGGTGCGGACGCGCTGACCGTGAATGGCTACCTCGGCACGGACGGCATCAAGCCGCTGCTCGGCGTTTGCGAAGCGGAAGATAAGGGCATTTTCGTGCTCGTGAAGACCTCCAACCCGTCCTCCGGCGAATTGCAGGATCAGAAAATGGAAAGCGGCAAGACCGTTTACGAAACCATGGGCGAGTTCTGCGAGCACTGGGGTGAAAGCGTTATGGGTAAATACGGCTACTCCGGCGTCGGCGCGGTCGTCGGCGCAACGTACCCGGCACAGCTCGGCGAAATGCGCGAGAAAGCGCCGCACACGTTCTTCCTCGTGCCCGGTTACGGCGCACAGGGCGGCGGCGCGGATGACGTTGCCCCGGCGTTTGACAAGAATGGTCTCGGCGCCATCATCAATTCCTCCCGCGGCATTATGTGCGCATGGCAGAAGGAAAAGTGCGACGAGCATGACTATGCACAGGCGGCAAGACGCGAAGCCATTCGCATGCGCGACGAGATCTGCGCACGCATCGGCGAAATTCGCGCGAACGGATGAGTAACGCTCGGAAAGGACAAGCTATGAAATATGACGTTCAGCTCTGCGAGGTACTGCGCCGCGCGCAGACCGCAGAGAACACCTTTGATTATACGGTCTTAGCGCCGAAACTGGCAGAAGTGGCGCAGCCCGGACAGTTTGCGCACATTTACGTGCCCGGTAAAACGCTGCGCCGCCCGATTTCCATCTGTGACATCGATAAGGAAAACGGCACGCTGCGCTTTGTGTTCCAGATTCGCGGCGCGGGTACAGAGCAGCTCTCGAAGTTTGAGGTCGGCGATAAGATGGATATTTTGGCGCCCCTCGGCCACGGCTTTACGTTCGACCCGAACGCGCACAATTTGTTCATCGGCGGCGGTATCGGTGTGCCTCCGCTTTTCGGCGCAGCAAGGCAATGCGGCAAAAACGCCACGGTGGCGGTCGGTTTCCGCAATAAGGATTTCGTGATTTTGGAAGACGACTTCCGTACGGCAGGCTGCGACCTGCGCATTGCGACGGATGACGGCAGCTACGGCCACCACGGCCTTGTCATCGATTTAATTCAGGATGTGCACCCCGATAAAATTTTTGCCTGCGGTCCGAAGGTCATGCTGCGCGCCGTGAAGGAGTTTGCAAAAGCGCACAACATTCCGTGCGAAATTTCCCTTGAGGAGCGCATGGCGTGCGGCATCGGTGCGTGCCTCGGTTGCGCGGTGGAGCTTTACGACGAAAACGGTGAAACGTATATGGGCCATGTCTGTAAGGACGGCCCGGTGTTCCCGGCGGAAAGGGTGGTATTCTGATGGCTGATTTAAAGGTTTCGGTTGCGGGTGTGGAGTTCCATAACCCGCTCATTGCGGCGTCCGGCACGTTCGGTTTCGGCCGCGAATATGCAGAGTTTTACCCGCTCTCCGCACTCGGCGGTATTTCTTCTAAGGGCATCACGTTAAAGGCGCGACCGGGCAATCCTGCGCCGCGCATTGCGGAAGCCCCCGGCGGTATGCTGAATGCCGTGGGTCTGCAAAATCCGGGTGTCGATCACTTCATCGAAAAAGATCTCCCGTGGCTGCGCGAGCAGGGCGTGACCATCATTGCGAACATTGCCGGCAACACGCCGGAGGATTACTGCGCCATGGCAGAAAAACTGAATGACACCGACATCGACATGATCGAAATGAACATTTCCTGCCCGAACGTGAAGCAGGGCGGCGTGCAGTTCGGCACGAGCTGCGCAGGCGTTGAAGACATCACGAAAGCGGTGCGCGCGCATTGCAAAAAGCCGCTGATGGTGAAGCTTTCCCCGAATGTGACGGATATTTCCGAGATCGCGCTCGCGGCGGAAAGCGCCGGTGCGGATGCCGTCTCCATGATCAACACGCTGACCGGCATGCGTATCGACATCAACACGAAGCGTCCGATCATTCACAACAACACAGGCGGCTTCTCCGGCCCGGCGCTTTTGCCCATTGCGGTGCGCATGGTGTGGCAGACGTATCAGAAGGTGAAAATTCCGATCGTCGGTCTCGGCGGCATCAGCACGTGGCAGGACGCCGTGGAAATGCTGCTTGCAGGTGCGACGGCGCTGCAAATCGGCACCGTGTTGTTCACAGACCCGTATGCGCCCGTGAAGATTACCGAAGGGCTTACGAATTACATGGATAAAAACGGCGTGAAGACCCTTTCCGAATTGACCGGTGCGATGCGTCCGTGGTAAATGATATGGAAAAATTACACTTATATCTTGTGCGCCACTGCGAAAGCCTCGGCAACCACGAGAATATTTTTCAGGGTCAGCTTGACCTCGATATCAGCGCTACAGGAGAAAAGCAGTTGGCGCTTTTGGCGCTGCGGTTTCGGAACATCCCTATCGATGCTGTGTATTCGAGCCCGTTAAAGCGCGCGTATAAAACGGCGGAAGCGGTGGATTTATACCACAGTTTGCCCATCATAAAACTGCCGGAGCTGATGGAAGTGGATGTTGGCGCGCTGTCCGGCATGAAGCTTGACAAAGCGTTTGCGGACTATCCGGTATTTGCCGAAAAGTGGCAGAATTCCCCGCAAAACTGCATTTTTCCGGAGGGAGAGACGACAGCGGAAGTCTATGACCGCGCAAAAAAAGCGCTTGCACGCGTGAAAGCGGATTGCATGGGCAAAACAGCGGTCATCACGTCGCACGGCTTTTTGTTGCGCTGCATGGCGTGTGAGATTTTGGAGCACGATATTGAACGTTTGAGTGATATTCGTATCGGCGGCAACACCTCGGTTTCGGAATTTTATATCGGCAAAGACGGCAGCGTGGAAACGGTGCGCCTCAGCGATAAAAGCCACTTGCCGAAGGAACTGCTCGGCGACCCGAACCAGTATGTTGTCCACAAATAATATATAGCAAAAGACATAAGAAAAGCCCCTGAAGCATACCATTCTCCAAAGGGGGAGTGGGTATGCTTCAGGGGCTTTTGGAGTATTTATCGTCGATTTTGTTTTTCTTTCTGCACATCACAAGCGCCGGGTCGTTTCCAAAGGCGCTGACTGCGGCGGAGGAGAAAAAATATCTGGAACAAATGGCGGCGGGCGACCACCACGCGCGGCAAAAACTCATCGAACACAATTTACGGCTTGTGGCGCACATTGCGAAGAAATACTATGCCGATGAAAATGACCGCGATGACCTCGTTTCCATTGGTACGGTGGGGCTCATCAAGGCTGTGGACAGCTTCGACCCGACAAAGGGCATTCGGCTTTCGAGCTACGCTTCGCGGTGCATTGAAAATGAGATTCTGATGTTCTTCCGCAGCGCGAAAAAGACAGCGCAGGACGTATCGCTGAATGACCCCATCGATACAGACAAGGACGGCAACACGCTGACGCTGCTCGACACCATCGCGACGGACGACCACATTTTGGAGGACATCGACTTGCGCATGAAGGTGCGGCAGCTGTACGAGGCGGTGAAGACCCGTCTTTCGCCGCGCGAGCGCGAGATCATTTTGCTGCGCTACGGGCTTACGGGCCAGCGACCGCTCGTGCAGAGAGAAGTCGCAAAAAAGCTGAACATTTCCCGCAGCTATGTCTCGCGCCTTGAGAAAAAAGCGCTGCAAAAGCTGCGAAAAGCATTCGACGAATAAAAAAGGCGCGTGCATCACACGGAGTTGTGGGTACACGCGCTTAGTTTAAATAAATTTTCCGGTCACGCTGTCCGCGGTGTTTTTGATCTGTTCCGGAGTGCCGCAGGCGACAAGCCGACCGCCCGCTTCACCGCCGCCGGGGCCCATGTCGAGAATGTAATCAGCGCTGCGGATGACGTCGAGGTCGTGCTCAATAACGATGACGGTCGCGCCGCTTTCGATGAGCGTTTGGAACACGGTGAGCAGTGTCTGCACGTCGAGCGGGTGCAGGCCGATGGTCGGCTCATCGAACACGAACACGGAGCCGCTTTGTGCCTTGCCCATCTCACTCGCAAGCTTTAAGCGCTGCGCTTCGCCGCCCGAAAGTCCGGGCGTTTCCTCACCGAGCGTGAGGTAGCCGAGGCCGAGACTGTTTAAGACATTTAATCTCTGCGAGACGAGCTTCCAGTCCTTGCAGGCCGAAAGCGACGTGCGCACGTCCATGTCCATGATTTCGGGCAGGGTGTACGCTTCGCCGCTTTTCGTCACGCAGCGGATTTTCGATGCGTCTTTGCCGTAACGGCTGCCGCGGCAGTCCGGGCAGGGGATATTCACATCGGGCAAAAACTGCACGTCCAGGCTGATACTGCCGGTACCGTCGCAGGTGGGGCAGCGCAGCTTGCCGGTGTTGTAGGAGAAGTCGCCGGCTTTGTATTTGCTTTTTTTGGCGTCCGGCGTGCGGGCGAAAATTTTACGCAGCTCATCGTGCACATTGGCGTATGTCGCAACGGTGGAGCGCACGTTGATACCGATAGGCGTAGCGTCGATGAGCTTCACTTGGTCAATGCCCTCGGCGCTGACCGACTTCACGTGCGCTGGTAGCTTTTCACCACGAATATGCGCCGAAAGCGCCGGGATAAGGCTTTCCAGAATGAGCGTCGTTTTGCCGGAGCCGGAAACGCCCGTAACAACGGTCAGGCGGCCTTTCGGAATATCCACTTCGAGCGGCTTCACCGTATGGATGCGGTCGGTGGAAAGGTGAATAGCGCCGTTTTGGAAAAGCTCGCTTTCGGGTGCTTTCTGTCGCGAGATGCCCTGCTTTCCCGCCAAAAACGGGCCAATCTGCGAGTTTTCGTTTATCTTAATGTCGTCTGTTGTGCCCTCCGCGATGACATGGCCGCCTTTTGCACCGGCTTCCGGGCCCATTTCAATGAGCCAATCGGCCTCGCTCAAAATCTGCGTGTCGTGATCGACGAGCAGAACGGAGTTGCCGTCGTCGATGAGATCGTGCATCACGCCGGTGAGGCCGACGATGTTCGCCGGGTGCAAGCCGATGGAAGGCTCATCGAGCACATATAAAACGCCGGTGGTGCGGTTGCGCACGGCACGGGCAAGCTGCATGCGCTGGCGCTCGCCTGTGGAAAGCGTGGAGGCGGCGCGGTCCAGCGTCAAGTAGCCGAGCCCTAACTCCAAAAGGCGCTTGGCATTCAATGTAAACGAATCGCATATGCTCTGCGCCATGGGACGCATTTCTTCGGGCAGCGAACCCGGCACGTCCGCGACCCAATCGGTGAGGCCGGCGAGCGTCATACGGCAGACTTCATCTAAAGAAATGCCGCAAAGCTTCGGAGCGCGAGCTTTCTCCGATAGCCGTGAGCCGCCGCAGTCCGGGCACGGTTCGGTCTTGAGAAACTTTTCCACGCGCTTCATGCCGTTTTCATCTTTGACTTTGGAGAGTGCGTTTTCCACGGTATACACGGCGTTGAAGTAGGTGAAATCCATTTCGCCTGCTGCGCCGCTCGTTTTATTCTGGTAGATCATGTGCTTTTTAATGGCAGGGCCGTGAAACACGATGTCTTTTTCTTTTTCCGTCAGCTCGCGGAACGGCACATCGGTGCGCACGCCGAGGTCGCGTGCGATGTCCTTCATCAAAGACCACATCAGTGTCTGCCACGGGCGCACGGCGCCTTCGTCAATCGTGAGGGTGTCGTCCGGTACAAGGGTGCTTTCGTCCACAATGCGCACGATGCCGGTGCCGTCACATTTGCGGCACGCGCCTTGGCTGTTGAACGCGAGTTCCTCCGCGGACGGCGCGAAAAACTCCGCACCGCAAACGGGGCACACGCACGGCTGACCCGCCGCGACGGCCAATGTCGGCTGAATGTAGTGTCCGTTCGGGCAGCGGTGGCTTGCGAGGCGCGAGTACATCAGGCGCAGGCTGTTGAGTAACTCCGTGCCCGTGCCGAATGTGCTGCGGATGCCCGGTATGCCGGGGCGCTGGTGCAGTGCGAGCGCGGCCGGGACATATAGAACTTCGTCCACCTGTGCCTGTGCCGCCTGCGTCATACGGCGGCGCGTGTAGGTGGAAAGCGACTCCAAATACCGCCGTGAGCCCTCTGCATACAAAACACCGAGCGCGAGCGACGATTTGCCGGAGCCCGAAACACCCGCTACGCCAACGATCTTATGCAGCGGCACATGGACGTCAATGTTTTTGAGATTGTGCACGCGCGCACCGCGCACCTCGATGTGGTCGACAAGATTGAATTTGTGCTTTGCTTGTTCCATTTATTCTTCCTCCGCTTTGCGGTTGATCTCTTCCAAAAAGGCCTTGCCGTAGCGATGCGCCTTGCGCTCGCCCACGCCGGAGACCTGCAAAAGCTCCTGTTCGTCCGTCGGCATTTTGGCGCACATATCGCGCAAAGTGGCGTCGGTGAAAACGACGTAGGCCGGCACGCTTGCTTTTGCGGCAAGCGCGGCACGCAGCTTTTTCAGCCGTGCGAAAAGCTTCGGGTCGGCATCGCCTGCGGCCTTGTCCGGCTTCTTCGCTTTTTCCTGCGGCACGGGAATACGCATTTCAAAGCTTTTTTCCCCAAGCAAAACCGGCCGCGCGTTCTGCGTCAGCTTTAAAACCGGGTATTGCCCGTCGGTCTGGATGAGCAATTCCTGCATCAAAAGTGCGTCGATGATACGCTTGATTTCAAAAATCGGCTTTTCGCGCATGAGCCCGTAGGTGGACTGTGTTTGCAGATTCATTTGCAAAACACGCTCGTTTTCGCTGCCGCGCAGAATGTCGCAGATCATGCTGATGCCGAGCCGCTGCCCGGTGCGCGCCACGCAGGAGAGCACCTGCTGTGCTTCCACGGTGGCCTCTACCAAAACGGAGCCGCCCGCGCAGCTGGAGCAATTGCCGCAGTATTCCTCGGCGGGCTCGCCGAAGTATTTTAAGATGAATGCGCGCAGGCAATCGGCCGTCGTGCAGTAATATGTCATTTTTCGCAGACGGTCGTATTCGCGCTGGATGAGCTTTTCCTGCGTTTCAAAGTCGAGGTCGGGGTTCGGGTCGCTGTTTTCGATTAAATAGCGGTTCGTGCGCACGTCCTGCGGGCTGTAAAGCAAAATACACTCGGCGGGGCTGCCATCGCGCCCGGCACGCCCGGCTTCCTGATAATAGCTCTCGAGGTTCTTCGGCATGTTGTAGTGGATGACGAACGACACGTTGGATTTATCGATGCCCATGCCGAACGCGTTTGTCGCGACCATAATGGGCTTGCGGTCATAGACGAAATCGTCCTGATTCCGCCTGCGTTCGTCCTCCGTCAGACCGGCGTGGTAGCGCGTGGAAGGGATGCCCTTGTCGTTTAAAAGCGCGTCCACTTCTTCCACGGTGCGGCGCGTGGAGCAGTACACAATGCCGCATTTGCCTGGGCGTTCCTCAATGAGCTTCAAAAGCGCCAGCGCCTTACTGTGCGGCATCTGCACGCCAAAATATAAGTTCGGGCGGTCAAAACCCGTCGTGATACGCACAGGGTCAATGAGGTGCAGGTGCTCCGCAATGTCCTTGCGCACGGCTTTTGTTGCCGTGGCGGTGAATGCGCCGATCGTCGGGCGATTTTTCAAACTTTCGGCAAATTCCGCAATCTTTAAATAGTCCGGGCGGAAGTCCTGCCCCCACTGAGAGACGCAGTGCGCTTCGTCCACGGCGATGAGAGAAATATTGAGGTTCTCTACGGCCGTACGGAAGTTCTCGGTCGAAAGGCGTTCCGGCGCGACGTAGACGAGCTTATACAACCCCTCGGATAAATTGTGCAGTGCGCGGCTGTACTGTGCCGGGCTGAGCGAGCTGTTGAGGTATGCCGCGTGCACGCCCGCCTGCGTCAGCGATTCTACCTGATCTTTCATCAGCGAAATGAGCGGGGAGATGACAAGCGTGATGCCCGGCAGCAGGAGTGCCGGCACCTGATAGCACACGGATTTGCCTGCGCCCGTCGGCATGACGCACAGCGCATCGCGGCCCGTGAGCAGTGCGTCTACAATTTCCTCCTGACCGCGGCGAAAGGACGTATAACCGAAATAGCGCCGCAGAATATCGAGTTTCGTTTCCATAGATCTGTTCCTTTACGGTCAAAAATACCCGCGCGTGCAAAAGCACGGCGGGCATTTAACGTTTTAAATTAAGAGAGCTTCTTCATTTCGATGGTCTTCCAGTCGCACTCCTTGTCCATCCAGCGGATGCCGACATCTGCATATTCGGCTTCGCCGCGCTGGTTGTCGAACGGGTCGATACGCAGCTGTGTCTTTGGTGGGTCAAAATCCGCCTGAAGCTCGCTGTTTGCCGCCATGCGGAACGGGTCGAGATTGCCGAAGTAGAAGTCGTTGCGCTCGCTGTCGCCCATGCGGTGCGCACTGCCGCCGAAGGACGGGTCTGCAAACAGCCAGCCGTAGGGAGCAATGTAGAACTGCGCCCAGTCGTGGCAGCCGGTGTCATCCGGCGTGACGAACAGGCCGCTCTGCCAACGTGCAGGAATACCTGCGCAGCGGCACAGCGTGATGAACAGCAGCGCCTGCACGCCGCAATCCCCGTGCAGCCCCGCGCCATAATAATCCGGAATGCTGCCCGGCAGCGCGAAGTATTCGCGCACATACGAATATGTACCGACCTTCGTGCAGTAGTCGTAAAATCTGCGTGCGAGCAGAAGCGGGTTCTTCTCATCGCCGGAAAGCTCTTTGCAAAGCGCACGGATGAGCGGCGTGAAGCGAATGTGCGGGTAAAGCTCCTCGGTGTCAAACGTCGGCTGCTCTGCACTGACCTGTGCGGATTCGAGGTTGTTGTATTTCACATAGGAAAGATATTTGTATTCGACCCAGAAGGTTTCGTTTTTCTCGAATTTGCCGCGGAATGAGACCGTGCGCGCGGGTGCATTTTCATCTGCAAGCTTATAAATGGGGTGGGAGGTCGCAAGGATCTCAATGTCGCGCATGTTCATCGCGTTCTTCGGTACGGGAAGATGCACGGTCAGTTCTTCGCCGGGACGGAAAACATCGTCATGCAGACGGAACTGGGCGCGCAGCTGAATGCTCCACAGCGCGTCGCCGTCTTTTTTCATGTCGCGTACATTTTGGCGCAGAAATTCCACGCGATCACTTTTGTCCTTCGGCGGCTTGCCTGCACGCGTAGCGATATCCGGGTAAACGCCCAAAAGCGTATCGTAGAACGTGCGGGAATACGTCGTTTTGCCGTTGATGTAGATCCAGTCGATGGCACCGCGGTCACGCAATGCGTCAAGCTCTGCCTTCGTGAAATCCGGAATTTCCTTCTGCACGAGCGCCAAAGCGTCTTCTTCGCTGTATGTGTAGCCCGTCGGCAGTGCTTTCAAGACCTCACGCTCCAGTGCAAGGCGTGTTTTCATAAATGCCGGGACTTTCTCGTTTGCAAGGTATAGGTCGATAAGGTGGAACGCGCGGTCAAAATCGCCGCACCATTTTGCTTTTAAAATGTCTTCCGGCAGCGCGATTGCAAGCGTTTCAATATCTTTTTGGTTCATAACAACAGCCTCCTTTGATGGATAAAGTTAACCGATATGCAGCACCGCGCACGCAATGCGGAAATAGATCAGCAAGGAAAGCGCGTCTACAATGGTCGTGATGAACGGACTGGCCATGACGGCCGGGTCAAAACCGATGCGCTTTGCAAGCACCGGCAGCGAACAGCCGACAAGCTTTGCAGCGAGCACCGTTACAACAAGCGTGCTGCACACAACGATGGCGACCGGGATGGTCACACGATCAACGAGCAGCAATTTGACAAAGTTTGCGGCGGCAAGCGAAACACCGCACAAAAAAGCCACGCGCGCTTCCTTCCAGAGGATACGCCCGATGTCTTTATATTCGATCTCGCCGAGGGAAAGACCGCGAATGATGGAGACCGAAGCCTGACTGCCCGCGTTGCCGCCCGTGTCCATCAGCATGGGGATAAAACCCGTCAGCACAATGGAAGCGGAAAGCGCATCTTCAAACGAGGTGATGATGCTGCCCGTAAATGTAGCGGAGATCATGAGGAGCAAAAGCCACGGAATACGTTTTTTCCATGTGGCAAAAACGCCCGTCTTCATGTACGGCTTATCGGTCGGCGTGATAGCCGCCATCATTTCGATATCTTCCGTCGCCTCATCCTGAATAACATCGATCGCGTCGTCAACGGTGACAATGCCCACAAGGCGTTCTTCGTTATCGACGACCGGCACGGCAAGAAAATCGTACTTGCCGAACAGGGAGGCCACTTCTTCTTTATCGGTATGGGTGGAAACGTAAATAATGTTCGTTTCCATGATATTGCGAATCAGCTCGTTTTTCGGGGCAAGCAGCAGGTCTTTCACGGTCACAATGCCTTTCAGCTTGCGGCGGCTGTCCGTGACATAGCAGGTGTACACCGTCTCTTTTTCCACGCCGATGGCACGAATGCGGTCAAACGCCTCCTCCACCGTCATGCCGCGCTTCAAATCGACGTATTCCATCGTCATGATGGAGCCTGCGCTGTCTTTGGGGTAATTTAAAATCTGGTTAATGAGTACGCGCGTTTCGGCGTCCGTGTGTCGCAGAATGCGCTTGACGAGGTTTGCGGGCATTTCTTCAATCATGTCTGCAGCGTCGTCCACATACAGCTCGTTCACGACGTCGTGCAGCTCTTTATCACTGAATGCTTCAACAAGCACCGTCTGTTCGTCCGGGTTCATATAAGCGAACGCGTCCGCTGCAAGCTCTTTTGGGAGCAGGCGAAACACAAGCGCCATCTTTTCACGCGGCAGATCTTCAAAAAGTTCTGCCACGTCTGCCGGGTTCATGTCTTTCAGAAGATTGCCCAACTGGGGGAAATCTTTATTCTCCAGCAGCTCTAAAATTTTGTCCAACGTATCCAACATAGTTCGTCCGTCCTTTCTCTGCAATCGTGCAAAAATCGGCAATCGGACGATACGGTTTGAACTCAGCCGTTTACAAATGTAAGGTCACATAAAAAACAAGCGGAGAAAATCGCCTGTTTTTCTGCGGGCGGCTGCATCCGTTCTCGAGGAACCGCACCGCCACTACTGCCAGCGTCCATTTTCTCCACTCCTTTGTTTTAGTATTTTGTCAGTGTATTTGCAAATAATCGCAAAGTGCTTTTGCGTTTTTGCATACGGAAACAAAACGCCGCATTTTTGTCGGCGTTCTTATCTATAAAGTTACCCTTTTTTTGAATAATTGTCAAGCCTAACAAACGACTTTTCGGGAATTTTACGTCAGAGGTTTCGTTTGGGGTTTGCCGTCTGCCGCAAGAGATAATCAATGCTCACGTTATAGAAGTTTGCGAGTTTAATTAGAATGTCGTCCGTAAGTTGCTGCTGGCCTGTTTCGATATAACTGTATTTGCGCTGTGTAATGCCGATTGCATCTGCGACTTGCTGCTGCGTTAAATCAGAGTCCTCCCGCAGATCGCGTATTCTGTTTTCCGTCAATTTTTTCACCTGCTTTGAGTGGTATCAACTCAAAGTATATGTAGACGGATTTTATCTATTGACTTTTAGATATATTTCATCTAAAATTGGGAAAAGAGGAGAGACAGGAGAGAAAAGCAATGCTTAAACGCTGGGGACGAGTAATTTTGGCCATGCTGTTGGTATGCTTTCTTCTTACGACCTGCACCTGTGCGCATAAATGGAAGGAAGCCACCTGCACCGAGCCGAAAACCTGTGTATATTGCGGTATGACGGAAGGCGAGCCGCTTGGGCATGATTGGAAAGCTGCTACGATCAACTACCCCAAGACCTGTGTTCGCTGCGGTAAAACAGAAGGTGAAGCTTACGGTATCTATTAAAAAAACCGATGCAGAGTTTCGACTGCATCGGTTTTTTGTTGGCTTTAATTTATCGCTCCATATTGGAGTTGCGCTTTGTGATGGCTTCCCACAGGCCATTTAAGTACGCGGCGCCGAGGGCACGGTCGTAAAGGCCATAGCCGGCGCGGCCGGTCTCGCCCCAGATCATTCTGCCGTGGTCCGGGCGGATGTAACCGTTGAAACCGTTTTTGTAGAGCGCGTTCAAAATGGCATACATATCGAGCGAGCCGCATGCGGAGTAGTGTGCGCGCTCCTCAAAACCGTTTTCCAACACGGCGACGTTGCGGGCGTGAACGAAATGGATGCGGCCCATCGCGGCATATTTTGCCGCCATGTGCACCACATCGTTTTCGGCGCTGCATCCGAGTGAGCCGGTACACAGCGTGATGCCGTTGTGCGGGTCATCGACGATTTTCAGGAAGCGGTCGAGATTCTTTTCGCACGTGATAATGCGTGGCAGTCCGAAAATACTCCAGCACGGGTCGTCCTCGTGGATGGCCATGTTCACGTCACATTCCGCAGCGACGGGAATGATGCGCTCAAGAAAATAAGTGAGGTTTGCCCAAAGGTCTTCCTCGGTCATTTTGTTGTATTCCGCCACGACGGCCCTCAGCTCCTCGCGTGTGTAGCTTGCGTCCCAGCCGGGCAGCGTGAGGTCGCTGTCGCTTTTCAACGGGTCCACGGCATCCACCTGCTCTTTATAGTAGACAAGGCTTGTAGAGCCGTCCGGCAGGCGGTGGTCAAGCTGCGTGCGCGTCCAGTCAAACACCGGCATGAAATTGTAGCAGATGCAGCGGATGCCGGCCTCGGCAAGGCGGCGGATGTTCTCGCAGTAATTTTCGATATAGCGGTCGCGCGTGGGTTTGCCGAGTTTGATGTCCTCGTGCACCGGCACACTTTCAATGACCTCAAATTGCAGGCCGTTATCTTCCACTTGTTTTTTCAGCGCGGCAATGCTCTTGCGGCTCCAAACTTCACCGACAGGCACGTCGTATACAGCGGTGACGATGGCCTGCATGTTCGGAATCTGACGAGTATTTTGGAGGGTTACGGGGTCGTCCGGGCCATACCAGCGAAATGACATTTTCATAGATATAATCAACCTTTCCGGTGTATTCACGCGTTATTCAGGTTCATCGTAGCACATCGGGTGAAAAAACTCAAGGGGCTAAATTCCTTTTGCACCGATTTCCAATCAAACGTGGGATTTATACACAGTTTTGCGCAGGTGGTCTTTGTATCTTTCGCCGAAATCGCGGACAAGATGCAAAAATCTATAAAAACATCTTGAAACTTGCGTGTCTTTTAGTATAATAAGGTGTATAGCGCGTAGTTTAGAGAGCGCAGACAGGTTATTTATTTTAAATCGAGAGGAGTCCAATTGATTATGTCTAAAGTAGTAAGAGTAGCAGTCGTGGGCTATGGCGGCATGGGCGGCTGGCACACGAAGAGATTACAGGAAATCCCGGGTGTTGTAGAGCTTGCAGGCGTATATGATATTAAGCCGGAGCGCAACAAGGTTGCTGAGGAAAACGGTATTCACGCATACAGCTCTTTTGAGGAGTTGCTTGCCGACAAGACCGTTGATGTTGTAACGGTCGCAATTCCGAACGATCAGCACAAGAAGGTTTGCATTCAGGTTATGGAAGCGGGCAAGGTTGCCATCAGCGAGAAGCCGGTCACGCTTTGCACCGCTGATCTCGAAGAGATGATCGCAGCCTCCAAGCGCACGGGCTCCGTCTTCACGGTGCATCAGAACCGCCGTTGGGACGAGGATTTCCGCGTTGCGGAGAAGATTGCAAAGTCCGGCCAGCTCGGTCGTGTTTTCGCCATTCAGTCCCGTGTTCATGGTTCCCGCGGTATCCCGGGCGACTGGAGAAACACGAAGGCACAGGGCGGCGGCATGGTTCTTGACTGGGGCGTGCACCTCCTTGACCAGATGAACATGATGATGGGCAAAATGCCGGTTTCCGTTTACGCAACGCTGTCCAACGTAACGAACGAAGAAGTGGACGACGGCTTCACCGCTACGTTCAAGTTTGATAACGATCTCGTGTTCACCGTAGAAGTCGGCACGAGCAACTTCATCAACCTGCCGCGTTGGTATGTCGAAGGTCTGAACGGCACGGCTGTCATCGATGACTTCCAGGTCAACGGCAAGATCGTCATCGCAACGGCGGACGAAGAGCACGATGCAGTGCCGATCGTCACCGCAGCAGGCCTCACGAAGACCATGGCGCCGAGAACGCCGGAAACGATCAGCGAGCTTCCGCTGCCGAGAATCGACTGCGACATTCACGATTATTATCGCAACATCGCAGCAGTTGTCAACGGCGAAGCAGAGCAGATCGTCACGCACGACCAGCAGCGCCAGCTGATGAAGCTGATGGAAGCGATCTTTGAGAGCGCAGAGAAGAATCAGGTCGTTTACTTCTAATTCGAATTAAGATGAATTGAGAACAGCTCCGAGCGAAAAGCTCGGAGCTGTTTTTGCGTATTATAAGCTCAGTTTATTCGTCAAACACGAATTCATCTTCGCCGAAGCGTTCCGGATGATATTTCATGCTGTCTGCTTCCGTAATGGTGCGCTGTACACGGCAGGGGTTGCCGACGGCCACGCTGTTTGACGGAATGTCCTTCGTTACCACGCTGCCTGCACCGATGACACAGTTATCGCCGATGGTCACACCCGGGCATACGACGACGTTTGCGCCGAACCAGCAATCGTTGCCGATGGTGACGGGTTTTGCGTAGCAAACGCGAATTTCACGGCCGTCCTTTGTTTTCAGCACGCGGCGTTCCTCTGCGATGATCGGGTGCATCGGCGTGACGATAGTCACGTTCGGGCCGAAGTTGCAGCGGTCACCAATGGTCACGGGCGCGTCATCCTGAATGGTCAGGTTGAAGTTGCCGAAAAAGCTCTTGCCGATGTGCGTGTGCGTGCCATAGTGGATCTGGATCGGCCCCTGCACAAACGAGCCCTCGCCGAAATCGCCGAAGATCTGATGCACGATTGCATTACGCTTTTCGGTTTCGTCTTCGAGCGTTGCATTATAGGCGCTGCAAAGGTTGTGGCAGCGCAGCTTGATGGCTTTCAAGTCCGGGTGACCGGGGCAGAAAAACTGCCCGGCAAAGATTTTTTCTTCCTCTTTCATATGAATTCCTCCCAAAATGTTTATCGTAACGGCCTTTGTCGTTTATTGTGGTTTATCGAGCACGAGCACGCCGTAAGGCTCCATGGTATATGTGCCGTCGAGCGTTTCGCGTGTAAGCAGCTCCTTCGTCGGCTTTTGCACGGTGACGGTTTGCGGCTGTGCGGTGTAGTTCAGCAAAAACGCGTAGCTGCGGCCGTTTTTCTCGTTTGTACGCACCGTGAGCTCGATCTCCTCGGGCAGCTCCAGCCAGCCCGTCACAGGGCAAAGCTCTGCTTTCGGCAGCAGCTCCAAGAGCGCCGCAGCGGTCTCCTCCGCAAAAACGGAGCCACAGGCGTAGACCGTGCCTTTGCCGACGGTGTTTTTGGTCAGCGCGGGTTTGCCGTTGTAATAGTTACCGTCATACGTCGCCAGCACCTCGCAGCTTTCAAAATCCGGGCGCAGAATATCGTTAAACGTCGGCGCGGGGATTTTCTTTTCGCCGAGCGTCATGTATTCCTTTTCGTCCGCCGGGCCGATGAACGTGAAATCCTCCACGGTGCAGCCGGTCAGCGGCGCTAAGAGCCCCGGCATCGGCATCATGGGGCACTGCCCGTCAATATCTTTATAGCCGGAGCGGCAGCCGAAGAAAAGAGTGCCGCCGTTTTCGGTGTAAGCGCGTAATATTTCCGCGCGGGCGGGCGTCATGATGGTTGGGTGCGGGTACACAGCAGCCGTGAAGTTCTCAAGCGGCCGGGACGTGCCCTCGTCGTTGATATTGACGAACTCGAACGGGATGTGCGCGCGCTGCAAGGCTTTGAACCACCCGTCGGTGCTCTCCCGGTTCAAGGGTCCGTGCCATTTGTCCTCCATGCCGTCCCACGCATTGTCGTAGTCGCAGAGGATTGCGAACTTTGCCGTATGCTTCGTGCCTGCGATGCGCTGAATCTTCTGAATATCCTCGCTTACGCGCAAAAGCTCTTCCGTGCGGCGATTCGGGAAATTATCATAGTTCAATAATCCGTGCCAGTACATTTCTGTGCCGAATGTGCAGGTACGCCAGCGGAAGTAGCTGACAAAATCTGCACCGTGCGCGATAGACTGGAAAGTCCACAGCCTTAACTGACCCGGCTTCGGCGCGGGCTGCAGAAGGCGGGTGTTCCAACCGCCGGGGCCGGATTGCTGCTCCATGATGCCGAAGCGGTTTGAGACGCTTCGCGTTTTTGCAAGGTTAAATGATGTTTCGCGGTCGCGCAAGGAGCGCGGAGAGAGCTTGCTGCCCTCCATCGCAAACGCGAAGTTCGGGTAGCTGTCATACGTCATGAAGTCGAGCTTTTCCTTGACGAGCTTGTGGTTATCGAGCACGCCGAAAAGCCCGTTTGTCGTGATGAACTGTTCCGGACGGCGATATTTCCGGATAATATCCGCCTGTATGCCGATGTAGTTTATGGCCGCTTCGGAAATGAAACGCTTTTCCTCCAGCATCATGTGCGGATTGTTGGAGTTTGCGAGCGTGTAGCGCGAAAGGTGAACCTGCTCCCAGTCCGTGTAGGTCTGGTTCCAGAATGTCGTGCCCATGGCGCGGTTCAGGTTTTCGAGCGTGCCGTATTTCTCTTTAAGGTACTTTCTGAACGCCTCGTGGTCGCTCGGCGCGTGGTAGCTGTTTGTTTCGCAGTTGACTTCATTGTCGATCTGCCAGCCGATGATCGCAGGATGTGCGCTGTAATGCGCCGCAATGTGCTCAACGATCTTCTTTACAAAATCGAGGTACACGGGAGATGTCATGTTGTGGTGCTTGCGCATACCGTGGTAGACCGGGTGGCCGTAAATATCACAGTTTAATACTTCCGGGTATTTTTCCGTCAGCCAGGCGGGCGGGGTCGCGGTGGGCGTGCAGAAGATGACCTGCATCCCGCAGTCCTTTGCCACATTTAAAAAGCGGTCCCAAAAGCTGTCGTCAAAGCGCCCTTCCTCCGGCTCAAAGAGGTTCCACGCGAATTCCGCCACGCGGATGACACCGATGCCGTAGGATTTCATGCGCAGCATATCCTCTTTCCAGAACGAAGCATCCCAGTGCTCCGGGTAATAGCATACGCCGAGCTCTATCGTGTTGCCGTTTAACATAGTGTTGCTCCTTTATCTATGCTCGCCGATGAAGAACAGTGCTACGGTGCCGGGGCCGGAATGTGCGCCGATGACAGGGCCGACGAAGTTGATATAAATGTTCTTCACACCGAACTTTTCACGCACGCGTTTTGCGACGTATTCGGCGTCTGCCAGGCAATCGCCGTGGCTGATGAACACGGTCTGGTCTGCGGGCTGAATGGCGGTCTCTTCCATTTTCTGCACAAGCGCATCAAGGGACTGCCGTCTGCCGCGCACCTTGCTGACCGGGATGAGGTGGCCCTCATCATCCACATGCAAAACGGGTTTTACGCCGAGCAAAGTGCCGACGAGCGCTGCTGTGGCGGAAACGCGGCCGCCGCGCTTTAAGTGGTTGAGGTCGTCCACCGTGAACCAGTGGCAGAGCTTCAAAACGTTTTCACCGAGCCACTTATACAGCGAATCAATGTCCGTGCCGGCGCGCTTCAGCATGGCTGCGTGGTATACGAGCAAACCCTCGCCGAGGGACGCGCAGAGCGAATCGAACACATAAATTTTGCGTTCGGGATATTTTTCTTTCAATTCATCGCGCGCGATGAAGGCGCTTTGGCAGGTGCCGGATAAACCGCTGGAAAACGCAATGTACAGAACGTCTTCGCCGCCTTGCAGAACAGGCTCAAAGACCCGTGTGAATTCGTCGGCGTTGATCTGCGATGTGGTGGACATTTTGCCCTCGCGCAGCTTTGCGTAGAAAGTTTCCGTCGGCATATCCGAAAGATCTGCCTTGTCTTTATATGTTTTACCGTCGATTGTAAAGCGGAGCGGCACCACTGTGAGGCCTAACTCTTCGATCATTTTATGATCCATATCGATGGTGGAATCGGTGATGATTTTGTAACCCATAGTTATCTTTCCTTTCCGTGCCTTAAAAACGCATTTCTGCGCGGCACATCGTTATTATAGCACAGGCGAAGCGAATTTGTCTATGCGTTTTTTGTGTAAATTACCCTTTGCGGTTTCGCCGATAATCGAGATAATCCTGCAAAATGATCGTCGCCGCCACGGCGTCCACAGTTGCTTTGCGGCGCTTACCGCGCGTATTTGTTTCGTTTAAAAAGCCGTGTGCTGTGATAGTCGTGCCGCGTTCGTCGGAGAAATCAACGGGCAGCCCGGTCTTTTCCGCAAGCTCCGCACCGAAAGCGCGCGCGTTCTGCGCGCTTTCGCCCTCGCTGCCATCCATGTTGCGCGGCAGACCGACAACGATCTGCTCGGCGCGGCGCTCTTTGGCAAGCTGCGCTACACGCTCCAAAAGGCGCTCGCGGTTGTGCTCGTTCACGACTTCTACGGGGCTTGCGAGCAGCTCGCTTTTATCGCATACGGCAACGCCCGTACGCGCTTTGCCGAGGTCTACACCTAATATAACCATGTTCTGTTTCCTTTCAATGTTTTGCTTTTCTTCAGTATAACACGGTTTTTAAAAATAGAAAAGCACCTGCTTTTGCGATTTCAAAGAACAGGTGCAAAATCTGTATGTTTTTATTATCGCACATTCGTCACGGTGCCGACGGCGACGTAGTTGTCGCACACTGCGCCAAGGTCGGTGCCTTCGCTGCCGTGCCAGTTTCTGCCGGGCACGACCGTGTATTCCACCGTGCCGTCCCCGAGTGTTTTGCAGGTGAAGCTGTCCGTGTAAAAATTATCCTGCGAAACGGCGCAGCCGTGCTTTACACCCTTGCAGTCTTCCGGTGCGCAGCCGGGAAAGTTGATGTTCCAAACCGTGTTTTGCGGCAGAGGTTTATCCATATATTCACCGATGAGCGCACGCAAGTAGCGGTCGGTCACGGGATGATAATCGAGGTTGGCCTGGGAAAGCGCGATGGCGTGGATTCCCCAGAAAGCGGCCTCCAGCGCGGCGCCCGCCGTGCCGGAATACTGAATATCGCCGGAAATATTGTAGCCGCTATTGATGCCGGAAAGCACAACGTCAGGCTTACGACCGAGCAGATGGATGCCCACGCGCACACAGTCCACCGGTACGCCGCTGCATTCGTATGCCTTTACGCCGTCCATGTAGCCCGGACGCTCGCGCACGTAAAGCGGCTCTAAATACGTTACGCTGTGCGATTTGCCGCTGCGCTGGCTCTCCGGTGCGACGACCCACACTTCGCCGAATGCTTTTGCTGTCTCTGCCAGCTGGCGAATGCCGCCTGCGTCAATGCCATCGTCATTCGTAATTAAGATCAATCTGCCCATGCTTGCTCCTCCGTCATGCAAAAACTTTTCGCTTGAAGTATACCATATCTATTTCGACAAGTCCAGACGGAGATTCAAAATTCCGCTTTGTCACATCTGCTTATAATTATTAAAATTTTGAAAATTATATAGAAATATAGCACGATTTTCTTGCAAAAGAAGCAAATTGCGGTATAATGTTCTTAATAGAACAAAAAGGCTGCGGTTCGGTTGCAGCCGAGGAGAAGTTGTAAAAGGACAAGCGTGTTATTCGTTTGCCCGAAGAAAGGAATCTTGCTTATGTTGAATCTTATTCCCGCGCCGCGCGGATCGGTGCACATGCAGGAGGGCAGTGTAAAGCTGCCGGAGACCGTCACCGTTTCGCTCGGTGATTTTTCATCGTGGTGCCTTGAGGCATTTGCTGCAAGACTGAACGGCCACGTGGAGATCGCCGAAAACGGGTTTATCACGCTGAAAAAGGCCGATATCGCAAAAGAGGGCTACAAGCTGACCGTCACAAAGGACGGCATCACCGTGGAAGCGGCGGACGAAAGCGGCGCCGTGTGGGCGCTGACGACTGTCACGGAGCTCACAGCAGAGGGCGAAGCGCTGCCAATCGTCACCATTGAAGACGCACCGCACTACGGCCATCGCGGCCTGTCGCTTGACTGCTCCCGTCATTTCTTTACGGCGGACGAAGTGAAAAAGGTCATCGACCAGATGACGCGTGTGAAGCTGAATGTTCTGCACTGGCATCTTGTAGATGACCAGGGCTGGCGCATCGAGTGCAAAACGCTGCCGCTGCTGCACGAAACGACCGGCACGTATTACACGCAGGAGGAGATCAGGAGCGTTATCGAATATGCCCGCGTGCGCGGCATGGAGATCATCCCGGAAATCGATATGCCGGGCCACACCAGATCGATGATTGCGGCATACCCGCATTTGAGCTGCTTTGGCGAAAAAACGGAGCTGTGCCAGTTTGGCGGCATTTTTGAGAAAATTCTCTGCCCCGGTAAGGACGAAACATTCGAGTTTATCGAAAAGCTTCTGACAGAAGTCTGCGCACTGTTCCCGGACGACCGCTTCCACATCGGCGGTGACGAAGCGCCGAAGACCGAATGGAAAAAATGCCCGCACTGCAAGGCGCGCATGGAAGCGCTTGGCCTTACCGATTATGAAGATTTGCAGGGCTACTTCACGAAGCGTGTCGTCGCTATCCTCAAAAAGCACGGCAAGCGCGCCGTCTGCTGGAACGACGTTCTGGAATCCAAAGATGTCGATACCGGAAACATCATACAGTATTGGACGGCGCAGCATGAAGCGCCGGTGCCGGCATTTATCGAGCGTGGCGGCAAGGTGATCTTCTCCAATATGTCCGCTTTGTATTTCGATTATCCGCATGGCATCAATTCGTTGAATAAGGTTTACCATTATCAGCCGGTCGTCATGGGCAAGAGCTACGCAGATAGTCCGAATATGCTCGGTTACGAAGCGGCATTGTGGTCGGAGCAGGTGGAAACGCCGGAACACCTCGAAGAATTGCTGTTCCCGCGCCTGTATGCCGTATCCGAAATCGCGTGGAACGAAGCAGGGGATTACGCAGATTTTGAACACCGCGCGGAAAAGAAAATTGAAATTGCCGCAAAGCAAGGCGTGAACTGTATGACAAAAGACGGGTGGAACCCCGAAGGTGAAGCGCGCGTGCAGAGTGCCGCGACATTCATTGCACACATGATGAACCCGGGCGGCATCGGCACACCGCATACGGATGCGGAAAGAGAAATGGTGCGTCCCGTCATAGAGAAGTTTGCGCAGATCTGGTTCCGGCCGCAGGATGTTCCCGAAATGATGAAAAACGACGACCTCGTCGGCGCAGCACTTAACTTCATGAAAATGTTTCCACCGGAAAACGATGAGACCAAAGGAGAATAAATAGAAACGAAGAAAACGGCTTTGCGGGTAAAATGCAGAGCCGTTTTGCATCTGGTTTTCGGAAAGCAAGCAAACGGGGTTTTGAAAGCTTTTCAATAGGCTTGTTCACAATTTGTTTACAAAATAATAATAAAAATGATAATTATTACTATTTACAAATCGAAAAAGGCGTGCTATAATAGTGCCAACAAGTGAGAGAGAAAGAAATCCCACAAACCTAAAGGAGGTGAAGCCGATGCCGGAAAAGTTCAGCCGAAAGCGTGAGGCGCTCTACAACGCACTGCGTGCCACAACGGTGCACCCAACTGCGGAGTGGCTCTACGCTGCGCTGCGGCCCGAATATCCCGATTTAAGTCTCGGCACAGTTTACCGCAATCTTAAAAAATTCTGTGCAGAGGGCAAAGCGAGAAGCGTCGGCGTCATCAACGGGCAGGAGCATTTCGACGGCGATACTTCGGCACACAGCCATTTCGTCTGCGACTGCTGCGGGCGCGTGCTCGATATCTTTGAACCGCTTGTGGATACAGAAACACTCGAGCGCATGGAAGCGGAACACGGGTTTACAATCACAAAAGAAGACCTGCTGTTCGGCGGTATGTGCGCCGAATGCAAAGAAAAAAGCAAAAATAAAACGGCTTAAAAGCCGCAAACGAAAATCAATTTTAGGAGGATCTTATTATGGCAAAGTTTGTATGCACCGTATGTGGTTACGTTTTTGAAGGCGAAGCAGCTCCGGAGTTCTGCCCCGTATGTAAGGCACCGGCTTCCAAGTTCACGAAGCAGGAAGAGAACATGACTTGGGCGGCTGAGCACGTTGTCGGCGTCGCACAGGGCGTCAGCGAGGATATCCTTGCTGATCTCCGTGCAAACTTCCAGGGCGAGTGCAGCGAGGTCGGCATGTACCTCGCAATGGCAAGAGTTGCACACCGCGAGGGCTACCCGGAAATCGGCCTTTACTGGGAGAAGGCTGCTTACGAAGAAGCAGAGCACGCTGCAAAGTTCGCAGAGTTGCTCGGCGAAGTTGTAACGGACAGCACGAAGAAGAACCTTGAGATGCGCGTTGAAGCCGAGAACGGTGCAACCGCCGGTAAGTTCGACCTTGCAAAGCGCGCAAAGGCCGCAAATCTCGATGCCATCCACGACACCGTTCACGAAATGGCCCGCGACGAAGCCCGCCACGGCAAGGCGTTCGCAGGTCTCCTTAAGAGATATTTCGGTGACAAGTAATAGGAGTGTATTTTATGAAATATGAGTGTCCCTGCGGTTATGTCTATGACCCCGCACTCGGCGATCCGGAAAACGGCGTTGCACCCGGCACGGCATGGGAAGATGTCCCCGAAGATTGGGTCTGCCCCACCTGCGGCCTCGGAAAAGATGCTTTTTACCCCGCTGAATAACTAAAAAAGAAGAGGAGAGGGATTTGATCCTTCTCCTCTTTTCGATTTCGTTTTAACAGAATGAAAAAATGTTGAATAGATGAATCAATATCGTCCTTCGATTATACATTTATATACCGATTTAGTTATAAGAGAATATTCAATTTCAAAAGTATGAGAATAAGATCCAGAACCCCCGAAGGAAGACCTGATAAATCTCCCTTCGGGGGTTCTGTTTGGAAAAGTCCACGAAAATTTCAGCGCCGAAAACGGAAGTTTCACGGCGCTGCTGCGGGAATATTCGTATTTTCGTGCGTGCTTTACCGCATGTGCACGTCCATCTGCGGGAACGGAATCTCCATGCCGGCTTCATCCAGCGCCTTTTTCACGTTTTCGTTGAGGTCAAAATAGAGGTCCCAGTAATTTTCCGGTGCGCACCAAACGCGCAGGACGAAATCGAGCGAGCTCGCGCTCTGCGTTTTCATGCGCGCCAGCGGGGCGGGGTCTTTCAACGATTTCGGGTCGCTTTCGGCAACGGAAAGCAAAATTTGCTTCACCTTGTCAATGTCACAATCGTAGGAGACGGAGAATGTCAGCTCTACACGGCGCTGTCCCACCGCGCTGTAATTCGTGATGGCGGCGTTCGTCAGCGAGCCGTTCGGCACGGTCACGCGCTTGTTGTCCGGTGTCAGCACCACGGTGTATAAAACGCTGATGGCATTCACCGTGCCGGCAATTTCCGTCGTTTCAATGTAATCGCCCACGCGGAACGGGTGAAAAAGCAAAATCATCACGCCGCCCGCAAGGTTCGTCACGGCGCCCTGAAACGCAAGGCCGATGGCAACGCCGCCCGAGGTGAACAGTGCGAGGAACGAGGCGGTCTCGATGCCAAGAACGCCGAAGCACATCAAAATGAGGATGATATACAGCACGATGCGGCTGCCGCTCGCCATGAACGAAGCGAGCCCCGGGTCCATCTTTTGATATAGTTTCGAGCGCTTGAAGCGGTTCATCAAAAATTTGATGAGCTTGCTGCCGATAAACAAAAGCAGCCCTGCGGCGGCTAAGCGAATGAAAAAGTAAAACGCCTGTTCGCCGACGTTTTTCAGCCATTTTTCAAGCTCGTTCACGGTGGGAATGTCCTCAAGCGGGTCGGTGACAACCGTGTCAAACAGCGTTAAAAATCGCGTCATAGGCACACCGTCACTTTCCGATGCGTTCCGTGTCGATGATGATGTTCACGGGGCCGTCGTTTTCCACACTTACGTGCATGTGCGCGCCGAATTCACCCGTGCATACTTTGCCGATAGGCTGGTTTTTCACCTGTTCCACAAAGTAGTTATATAATCTCAAAGCTTCACTCGGGGAAGCGGAACGGCTGAAATCCGGACGGCGGCCGTGCTTCATATCGGCACTCAGCGTGATGTTCGAGACAATGAGCATATCGCCCTTGATGTCTTCGAGTGAGCGGTTCATCTTGTCGTTTTCGTCCTTAAATACGCGCAGACCGCACACCTTCTGCACGAGAAAATCCGCCTGCGCGTCCGTGTCACCCTCCATGGCGCAGATGAAGACAACGAGGCCCTCGCCGACTTTGCGGGTCTCGCCGCCGTTTATGGTGATCTCTGCACCGTTTATACGCTGAATAACTGCTCTCATATTGTAAATTCCTTTCCGGTTGGTGGATTTTGACCGATAAAACGGGAGATTTCTTCGGTGTTTTCTCAATTATAGCAGGCTTTCGCTCTTGCTTCAAGCGGTTTTGTTTGTTATAATACTGTTGATTGAAAATCAGGTTATGTGCATGCAAAAAGACAGGGCGCAAAAGCGCCGCGATTTGAAAGGACGAATTATGCTGATCCACATAAAAAACGAAAACGAAACTGCCGCCATTGATACGCTCGGCGCCGAGCTCGTCTCCTTTATGGGCGATGACGGCTTTGAGCACATTTGGCAGGGTGATAAAACATATTGGGGCGGCCACGCGCCGGTTTTGTTTCCTATCGTCGGCGCGCTGCGCGATAACCGCACATGTATCAACGGCGAGTGGTACGAGATGAAGCGCCACGGCATCGCACGCCACGAGGAATTCACCGTCACAGAGCAGGGAGAGGACTACGTCACCCTGCAGCTTACGGCGAACGAGGAGACGAAAAAGCAGTACCCGTTCGATTTTGTGCTGACGGTCTCCTATTACCTCACCGGCAGCAGCATCACGACGAAATTTACCGTTAAAAATGCCGATACGAAGCCCATGCCGTTCTGCATCGGCGGTCACCCGGGCTTTAATATCCCGATTCAGTCCGATGAAATTTTTGAAGATTACGACATCGTGTTCGAGGAAAAGGAAGAGCAGAAATGCCCGACGCTCGATATGGAAAGCTGCCTGATCGATTTTGAGAAGACGAACTTCGAGCTTGACGATACGGATACCATCCCGCTGCAGCACAGCCTGTTCTATAAGGACGCGCTCGTGTTCGAGAACCTCAACTCCACCTGCGTTTCACTCAAAAGCCGCCAGTCCGGCCGCGGTGTGATGATGGAGTTTTCCGGCTTCCCGATGCTTGGTATCTGGTCTGCCGCAAACGACGGCCCGTATGTTGCGCTGGAGCCGTGGACCGGCTGCGCCACCGCCGTACAGGAGGACGACGTGTTTGAAAAGAAGCACGGCATGCGCACTTTGCAGCCCGGCGAAGAAGCCGAGTACGCCTACACGGTCTTTGAAATCTAAATTACAAAAGTACGTATACTATATATAATAAAAGCATATAGAGCATGCCCCGCAAACGGATGAAAAATCCGATTTGCGGGGTTGTTTTATTGCCTAAAAATCTCAACCAAAGTTTGTTTGTTCTCACGGAGAGAAAATCGCGAAAAAGGGTTCCATTTTAACAGAATACAGTTATAATAGTTTAAACAAGCGTATGAAGTGTTTCTGCGTAAATATTCCATGCGCCTGAGGAGGAAACCGCACGTACGGTGCGGACTGTACCAAAGGTACAACTGTACCAAGGGTACAGAGAAAGCAGGATATGCATTGAAAGGAAAGGGAACGCTATGTTTCAGCTGAAATGGGTTTGGAAAAACCTGGAAGGCTGCCGAAAGCGATATGTTTTCGCGCTGTGCTCTACCGCGGTTCTTTCTATGATGGCGCTGGTCAACTCGGTTTTGACCGCGCAGATCATGGACACCGTATTTACGCCGGTAAAAGAGGGGCAGGGCACTACGCCGGAGCTTTGGCGTCGGCTCGTTGTGCTCGTCTCCATTCTGATCGGTTTCACGATGTTCAGAATGTGCTTTAACTATCTTTCGGTCATGACGTACGAGACGTGCTCGCAAAAGCTGCTCTTTAAACTGCGCCGCGATCTGTACGCAAACATGCAGGCGCAGGATAGCTCATTCTTCTCAAAGAACCGCACCGGCGATCTGATGACCCGCCTGACCGGCGACCTTGACATGGTGCGCCACACTACGTGCTATGTCATCCGCATGATCATCGACTGCGTGGTGCTGTTTCTCACCACATCCATCACATTCCTTTGTGTGGACTGGCTGTTCGCGCTTGCCATGCTGGCCGTAACGCCGATTATTTTCATCCTGACGAAGGTTTTCGCAAAGCAGGTGCACCCGCTGTATGTCGACCTGCGCGAGCGCCTTTCGCGCATGAACACCGCCGCGCAGGAGAACATCGCCGGCAACCGTGTCGTTAAAGCCTTTGCTCGCGAAGACTACGAGATCGAGCAGTTTGATAAGAAAAACGAGGATTACCGCAAAGCGAACCTCAAAGCGTCGCTGCTGTGGTTCAAATTCTCGCCGTATATCGATGGTTTTTCGCAGTCGCTTTCCATCGCCGTTCTGCTCGTCGGCGGCTCGTTCCTCATCATGGGCCGCATTTCAATCGGCACGTTTGCACTCTTTAACTCGCTGTGCTGGACGCTGACGAACCCGATGAGCACGCTCGGTATGCTCATCAACGACCTGCAGCGTTTCTTTGCCTCTGCGTCGAAGATTGTCGAGCTCTACTACGCGCGCTCCACCATCGTCACACGTCAGGATGCCGTGAAGAAGGAAGGCCGCGTGCAGGGCGCCGTGAAGTTTGACCACGTAACCTTAAAGCGCAACGGCACAGAGGTTCTGCACGACATCAATCTTGACATCAAACCCGGCGAGACCATCGCCATCATGGGACCAACCGGCTGCGGCAAAACGTCGCTTATCAGCCTTATCCCGCGCTTTTCGGATGTATCCGGCGGTACCGTCTCCGTGGACGGCACGCCTGTCGGTATGTATGATCTCAAAAAGCTGCGCGGCTCCGTCGGCATCGCCACGCAGGACGTGTTCCTGTTCTCCGATACCGTAGACGGCAACATTGCCTACGGCGACCCCGAAATGTCCGAGGACGATGTGAAGCGCTTCGCAAAGATCGCCTGCGTCGATTTCGTTGATAAGCTGCCCGAAGGCTTTGATACGGTCATCGGCGAGCGCGGCACCGGCCTTTCCGGCGGTCAGAAGCAGCGTATCGCGCTGGCGCGCGCCCTCGCCATTAAGCCGTCTATTCTCATTCTGGACGACACCACCTCCGCCGTGGATATGGAGACCGAAAAATATATTCAAGACCAGCTTGCGCACCTTGATTTCGACTGCACGAAGATCATTGTCGCGCAGCGTATTTCCACCACGAAGCGCGCAGACCGCATCGTGATCCTTGATAAGGGCCGCGTTGTGGATGTCGGCACGCACGAAGAGCTCATTTCCCGCCCGGGCTATTACCGCGAGGTTTATGAACTGCAAAACGGCATTGCCGGTGAAAAGAAAGGGGGTGCTGCGTAATGGCAAGAAACCGTTTTGACGTTGACGAAACGCTGGAAACCCCATTTAATATCAAACACTTGCTGCGTGCAGGCGTGTATATCAAGCGGCACAAACAGAAAATGATCTTATCGCTCGTTTTCTCCGCCATTTCCGCCGCGTGTGCGCTTGTAGGTCCTAAGCTCATCGAGACCGCCCTGAACGTCGCCGTGCCGAACCGCGATTATAAAATGCTGTTCATTCTGGCAGGCATCATGCTCTTATCCATTCTGCTTTCCATTTTCTTTTCCGTCAAGCGCTCACGCTACATGACGGTGGTGGGGCAGGCCATCATCTACGACATCCGCAAGGATCTCTTTGAGCATTTGCAGCGGCTTTCGTTCCAGTTCTACGACGACCGCCCGCACGGCAAAATTCTGACGCGTGTCATCAACTACGTGAACTCTGTTTCCGATGCGCTTTCCAACGGCATCATCAATTTCATTCTCGAAATTTTCAACCTCATTCTCATCGCCGTGTTCATGTTCATGTGCGATGTCAGGCTCTCGCTCGTCGTCATGGCGGGCATTCCGCTGTTCCTCATCATTGTGCTCGTCATCAAGCCTGCACAGCGCCGCGCTTGGCAGGATGTTTCCAATAAGAGCTCCAACCTCAACGCCTACCTGCACGAGAGCCTTGACGGTATGAAGATCACGCAGGCGTTCACGCGTGAAGAGGAAAATGCGAAGATCTACAACAATCTTAACACCAAAATGTACAAAAGCTGGATGAAGGCGCAGTACACCTCGAACCTCGTGTGGTTTTCCGTCAACAACATCTCCACATGGGTCGTTGGCGCTATGTACCTTGTGGGCTTCTCGCTTTTGGGTCCCGCCGTGCAAATCGGTACGCTCATCGCCATTTCCGCGTATGCGTGGCGCTTCTGGCAGCCGATTTTGCAGCTTTCCAACCTCTACAACACGTTCATCAACGCCGTGGCGTATCTGGAGCGTATCTTCGAGATGATCGATGAGCCCGTGCTTGTCGATGACGCGCCGGACGCAACGGAGCTGCCGCCGATTAAGGGCGACGTGACGTTCGACGACGTGACATTCTCTTACGACGGCTCCATCAACGTTCTGGAGCACTTCAATCTCGATGTGAAAGCGGGCGAGTCCATCGCGCTTGTCGGCCCCACGGGTGCCGGCAAAACGACGGTTGTCAACCTCATCTCGCGTTTCTACAACATCAATTCCGGCCGGGTGCTCGTCGATGGGCACGACATCTCCAAGGTGACGCTGCACTCGCTGCGCGCGCAAATGGGCATCATGCTGCAGGACAGCTTCATTTTCTCCGGCACCATCATGGATAACATCCGCTACGGCCGCTTGGACGCCACGGATGAGGAGATCATCGCCGCTGCAAAGACCGTGCGTGCGCATGAGTTCATCAGCGAAATGCCGGATGGCTACTATACGCAGGTAAACGAGCGCGGCTCGCGCCTCTCGCAGGGCCAAAAGCAGCTTATTGCGTTTGCAAGAACGCTGCTGTCCGACCCGAAGATTCTCGTGCTGGACGAAGCCACGTCCTCCATTGATGCGAAGACCGAGCGCCTTTTGCAGGAAGGCCTGCAGGCGCTTTTAAAGGGCAGAACAAGCTTCATCATCGCGCACCGCCTATCCACCATCAAAAATTGTGACCGCATCTTGTACATCTCGAATAAGGGCATTGCCGAAAGCGGCAGCCACGACGAGCTCATGGAACAGAAGGGCCACTACTACCAGCTTTATACCGCACAGCTGGAAGAGTAAAACAAGCGAATATAAAGCTAAAAAGTAACCAGCCTCATCGCGCCGAATCCGACCGATGAGGCTGACTTTTTATAACTGAATGTCTTCCGGCTTATCGTCGTACACGCCAAGCTCGAAGTTTCGCTTGCCGGGGAGCTTTTTGGGGATCTCCATGCTGTGCAGGTCTTGGTACGACGTAAACTCCGCGTCGTTTTGCGGCGGCGTGGGCATGAGGCCGGTGCACTCCGTAGCGCTTGCGACGCTCTCCGGCGTATCAGGGTAAATCGTCACATGCTCGCCGTGGGTGAACTTCTTTTCGTTTTTCTTTTGCATTTGGCATCCCTTCCTTCCCACAGTATTGTGCGCCGAAAAGCGAAGCTTATACAAAAAAAAAAAGCACCGGTGAAATCAATCACAGGTGCCTCTTATCTCGCTGTTCTAATTTACAATTAGAGCTTTACGACATTTGCTGCGCGGAGCTTGCCGTTCTTCGGGTCGGTCTCGGTCTCAAAGGTGACCTTCTGGCCTTCGTTCAGCGTCTTGAAGCCGTCGCCCTGAATTGCGGAGAAATGTACGAATACGTCCTCGCCGCCCTCATCGTTGGAGATGAAGCCGTAGCCCTTTTCTGCGTTAAACCATTTGACTGTACCGTTGTTCATTGTGGTACCTCCATATAAAAATAAAGATTGTGTTCGTAAACGCCATACAAAAAAACACAGGTCCTGTAAACCACCCAAAGAATGACTTACAAAGAAAACCTGTGAGACATTGACATTGTTTATTACACTATCCAAAGTATAACAGCTTTTCCGCCGAAAGTCAATCAAAATTTGTGGAGTATGCGGCCTTTTTTGTTCACATGTTTTTCAAAAAAACTTCCTCCTTTTTTCACGAAATATCAATTTCGTTTTCATATTCTTCCTCTATACTACGTAATGTACTCAGGAGGAACAAGAGAGAGCCGAATGAGTTACAAACTTCTTCATTTTTTACTTCCTTCATTTCTTTAAACGTTCCGCACCGGGTCGATAGCCGGGCGCTGCTTCCCCACAGCGTTTACGCGGAGCCGAAAATCGGAAACAGTTCGTTTCTTCCGATATTACCCCTATTTTTTACCCCACTGTCCTCTGCCGGGTGCTGCGAGCCCGGCAGTGCGGCAGACCAAAAACGATCGCCTTTGCGTAACGATTTCCTTCGTTGTGCAAAGGTGTTTTTAATTGCCGCAAATACTTTTCTCTCCGCGTGGAAAAGTAAAAACAGAAGGCTCGTTTGAGCTTTCTGAATTTTTCTGTAAGGAGATGAGAAGATTTGAATTTTGAAAATGAACCGCAACCGCACGCCCCAAAACGACGCGACATCTCGCTTTTTGAGGGCATCCGCACATTTGCGGCAAGCGTGGGCACGGCGGCTTTACTGATGCTTTCCGTGTGCGGGCTCATCGGCCTGCCGCTGCCGGAAAACGCAGCGGCGCACGCCGTTTCCGCTTCCCATATCACGGCAAAGACAGAAACGGTGCGCACCGTGCAGCTTGGCGGCGATGTTTTCGGCATAAAACTTTTTTCGGACGGCGTTATTGTTGCCGCACTTTCGGAAATTTATGCAGACGGTGGCTTAAAATGCCCTGCAAGCGAAGCCGGCATTCAGCCCGGCGATTATATCCTTTCCGTAAACGGCAATAACGTAGAGACGAACGCTGCGCTTTCCGCTGTGCTTTCCGAAAACGAAACGAACACGCTCACGCTGCGGCGCGGCACGGAAGTGTTCACGGCGCAAGTTACTTCCGTTTTGTGTGAGGGCTCGTACAAAGCGGGCATGTGGGTACGGGACAGCGCTGCGGGCATCGGCACCGTGACGTTTTACACCGAAGACGGCAAAGCGTTCGGCGCGCTCGGTCACGGCATTTGCGATGCCGACACGCGCAATGTTTTGGAGATCCGCAGCGGCGAGCCGGCTGCCGTTTCCGTCTGCGGCATCGAGCGCGGCAGCAGCGGTCGGCCGGGCCGCCTGCGCGGGTATTTTACGGGCGGCAAGAGCCTTGGCACGCTGACGCAGAACACGGAGCTTGGGCTTTACGGCAAACTCTCCGCACCGCACGAGGGCGAGACCGTAGAGGTGCTGCCGCGCGGAAATGTGCATACAGGTGCCGTACAGATCGCCGCCACAATCGACGATGAGGGTATGCGGCTGTTTGATGCGGAGCTTGAGCGCGTCAGCACAGACGGCAAGCAGGAAACACGTACCCTTGTGCTGCACGTGACCGACCCGGAACTGCTTGCACGTACCGGCGGCATTGTGCAGGGCATGAGCGGTTGCCCCATTTTGCAGAACGGTAAGCTGGTTGGTGCGGTGACGCACGTTTTCGTAGATGATGCTACACGCGGCTATGGCATTTTTGCCGAAACGATGCTCGAAAACCTGAACGAAAATTAAGACGAGGGGGACGGTGGGCTGCGGCGCACGCGTCCCTTTTTCGCGCCGCTTTGCCATGTTTCTCACAGAAGGTATGACACAATCTTACAGAATCGGTTTCCGTTCTGTTTCATACATCTTTTTGGTAAGAAACTCGCCGGGATATTAGCTGTAATAAAAATATCTTATTATCTGCTGATTTTTGTCGAAATAAGAAGTGTATCAACCGAAATCGTGATGAAAGCTAACAAAATCAAGATCCATATTTTTGTTAGAAAACAAATAAATTAAAGAAATTTCATTTACCCTCTTGAAATAGCGTGTATGATATGGTAAAATTTGTTCACAATTTAAATCACGCAGGAGGTAAGCCATGGAAAAGCAAATAAAGGTCATCATTTGTGCGGATGACGGCGAATGGAGCCGTGAAAACACCGACGCATTGGCTTCGCGGGGTGCACAGGTTGTGACCGTAAACAGGAACGGAACAGCGCTACTGACCAAAATACGGGATGAGAAACCGGATGTGGTTGTAATGGATCTCTTTATGGCGGGCGTGGATGCGCTGGGCGTTATGCACGCGGTGAAAGCCGAGGGACTGCCAAAGCCGGTGTTCATCATCACGGCAGCGTATTCCTCAAACACTTTGGAGCGGCAGATCATGGAGGCCGGCGCAGATTATTACGCCATCCAGCCGTTCAGCAAAACCGAGATCATCGACCGTATCTTTACGTTGGCCGGTGCGGCACAGCATCCGTCAAACGGCACCAGCCGCAGCGACCTGCGCATTCAGGTTACGGAGATTCTGCATCAGATTGGCGTGCCGGCCCACATTAAGGGATACCACTATCTTCGAGATTCCATCATCATGGCCATCGAAGACCCGGAGATTATCAATGCGGTGACAAAACAGCTTTATCCGAGTGTGGCAAAGCAGTACGAGACCACGAGCTCCCGTGTGGAACGCGCCATTCGCCATGCGATCGAAGTCGCTTGGGATCGCGGTGATGTGGATGTGTTGAATTCGTATTTCGGTTACACCATTCACAATACGCGGGGCAAGCCCACGAACAGCGAGTTCATCGCCATGATTTCCGATAAACTGTGTTTGCAGATGGACAATGCGTCTTAATCGACAAAATGTGAATTTTTTACACATATTTTGCGCACTCCGTTTATCAAAGCTAACACGAATTTCAGCACATAATTAAAATTGTATTTTGCAAAGCAACACCTTTTGACCGTAGCACCGAAAATCCGAGCATTTATGCTTGATCTTGTCGGCAGGGTAAGAGGTGTTGCTTTTTTTACAGCAAAATCGCGTGTCGAGGCGGGGGAGAACCCAACGACGCGCGGTTTTACATAACAAAAGCCCTCCGAGATTCCTCCCGGAGGGCTTTGCTTGTGATTCGGTTGAGCGTTGTGACGAACTATGTTATTTCGCGAAATCGACCGCTCTGCTTTCACGGATCATGTTAACCTTAATCTGACCCGGATATTCGAGGTCTTCCTCAATCTTCTTGCAGATGTCGCGGGCGAGCAGCGTCATTTTCTCATCGTTGATCACTTCGGGCTTTACCATGACGCGGATCTCGCGGCCGGCCTGAATGGCGTAGCAGCGATCCACACCGTCAAACGATGCAGCCACGGCCTCGAGCTTTTCGAGACGTTTGATATAGTTTTCGATGTTCTCGCGGCGCGCGCCGGGGCGTGCTGCCGAGATGGCATCGGCCGCCTGCACCAGGCAGGCAATGACCGTTTTCGCTTCAATGTCGCCGTGGTGTGCGGCAATTGCGTGGATAACGGCTTCGCTTTCCTTGTACTTTCTTGCAACATCCACGCCGATCTCCACATGGGAGCCTTCAATCTCGTGGTCGAGCGCTTTGCCGATATCATGCAGCAAACCTGCTCTTCTTGCAATGGTGGGGTCAAGACCCAGTTCGGAAGCCATCATACCGGCAAGGTAAGAAACTTCCAGAGAGTGGTTGAGGACATTCTGTCCATAGCTGGTGCGGTAACGCAGCCGACCAAGCAGCTTAACAAGCTCATGGTGAATGCCGTTTACGCCGGCAGCAAGCACGGCGCGTTCGCCCTCGGCTTTAATGGTCGCATCCACTTCGCGGCGGGCTTTCTCAATCGTCTCCTCAATTCTGGTCGGGTGGATTCTGCCATCCGAGATCAGCTTTTCAAGGGCGATTCTTGCCACTTCACGTCTTACGGGCTCAAAGCTCGAAAGCGTAATGGCTTCAGGTGTGTCATCGATGATGAGATCCACGCCGGTAAGCTGTTCAATGGCGCGGATGTTACGGCCTTCGCGGCCGATGATTCTGCCCTTCATTTCATCGTTGGGCAGCGGAACGACGCTGATGGCGGCTTCGGATACGTGATCCGCCGCGCAGCGCTGAATGGCGACCGAAATGATCTCTCTTGCCAGCTTGTCGCATTCTTCCTTCGTCTGCTGTTCATACTCCATTACTTTAATGGCCTTTTCATGCACAAGATCATCCTCAAGTAACTTGAGCAAATACTCTTTTGCCTGGTCCACGGTAAAGGAAGAGATCCTCTCCAACATGTCGATCTGACTTTTCTTAACGGATTCTGCCTCTTTCAGGCGTTCCTCCGCCTTGCGCATCTTATTTTCGACCGCGTTTTCTTTGGATTCCAGATTTTCCATCTTTTTATCCAAAGATTCTTCCTTCTGGGAAACGCGGCGCTCCTGACGCTGAATTTCTTTTCTGCGGTCATTCATCTCGCGTTCGGACTCGTTGCGCAAACGATGAATTTCGTCCTTGCCCTCGAGCACGGCTTCCTTTTTCTTTGCGGCAGCCGTTTTGATCGCGTTGCTGATGATCCGCTTGGCTTCGTCTTCTGCCGAACCGATGGCAGCTTCCGCTTCTCTTTTTCGATGATTCACACCCGCAAAGAAAGCGACAGCACCGCACACGGCGGCTGCCAACACTGCGATCAGAACACAAACCCAAATTGGTACTTGTGGCATTGGGCACCTCCTTCGCTAAGGTTTTCGATATTCAATTACTAAATTAGGTTATGCAGGGTGCGTTATTCCCTGTGAAGGCTCACACAAAAAGCAGCCGCATAAACTGCTCGGAACACGGCTGACTTAAAAAGTGTAAAACACTCCATGTACAATTTTATCTCTTTTCCTTGCATATGTCAACCAAAGAATTTAAGAAATAGTTACGGTTTCTTTCTGTTTTATACAAGAGCCCAGTATATAAGCCGATTTTTTTGCTTTTTAGAAGAAAAATTTTTTCTGCGGGTCTATTTATCCCGCTTTTCTTCCGCTTCTTCCATTTTGCGGACAAGCTCGCTGGGGCGCATATCAAACGCTTCCGCAATCTTGCATATCGTCGAGAAATTCGCCTGCTTTGTCCCGCACTCGATCATCGTCAAATGCGTGCGCGCGATGCCCGCAAAGCCGCTTAAAACCTCTTGCGACATGCCTTTTGCTTTGCGCACAGACCGTATCGTTTGCCCCACAATATTATTTTCCCAAAGCAAGTGTATCACCTCTACGCAAATTGTATGCGTAAATAGACATTTTATTGTCTATGATGATAGACAATAATGGATTTATGTGAAAAACTCTTTTCTTGGGTGTTGACATTTCAGAAAAACGGTGATAGTATGGGGACAAGAAAAGGGCTTTGATAAGGAAGTTCGGGTTCAGGTCTTTTCGAAAGAGAGCGGTTGCCACCGGCTGAAAGCACCGCGGAAAGCGAAACCGAAATACCGCCTTTGAGCCGCCGCCGAACGGTTTACCGAAAAGGCGGACGTTGCCGCCGCGTTAAGGCGGAAGAACGAGCTGTGTGTTAACACAAGTGTGTTTTAACACGCAGGAACTCGGGTGGAACCGCGCAGTGTCGCCCCGAGATCCCGGTGAGGGATCCCGGGGCTTTTTATTTTATCAGAGAATTAGGAAAGGATTGAGAATCATGATCAAGGTTGACCTGAAGGGCAGCGAAAAGGAATTTGAAAGCGGCGTTTCCGTAGCGGAAGTCGCAAAAAGCATCGGCATGGGTCTTTATAAGTCCGCATGTGCCGCAAAAGTGAACGGCGAGGTGTGCGACCTGCGCACCGTGCTCAACGAAGATTGCAAAGTAGAGATTTTGACGTTTGACGATAAAGAGGGAAAAAAGGCATATTGGCACACCGCGTCCCACATCATGGCGCAGGCGGTAAACCGCCTGTACCCGGGCACAAAGTTCGCCATCGGCCCGGCTGTGGATAACGGCTTCTATTATGATATGGAGCTGCCGCAGGCCATCACCAACGACGACCTCGCAAAGATCGAAGCCGAGATGAAGAAGATCATCAAGGAAGACATCGAGATTGAACGCTTCGAGCTGCCGGTCGCGGAAGCACTGGAGCTCATGAAGGGTCAGGACTATAAAGAGGAGCTCATCCGTGAGCACGCTGCCGAGGGCGAGCACATCTCCTTCTATAAGCAGGGCGATTTCACGGACCTCTGCGCAGGCCCGCACCTCATGCGCACCGGCAATGTCAAGGCTGTAAAGCTCACCTCCATCACAGGTGCATACTGGCGCGGCGATGCAAGCAACAAGATGCTGCAGCGTCTCTACGGCATCGCGTTCCCGAAGCAGAGCTTGCTGGAAGAGCACCTCACCATGATGGAGGAAGCCAAGAAGCGCGATCACAACAAGCTCGGCCGTGAGCTGGAGCTTTTCACCACAAGCGACGTTATCGGTCAGGGCTTGCCGATCCTGCTGCCGAAGGGCGCACGCATCGTTCAGCTTCTGCAGCGCTTCGTCGAGGACGAGGAGCAGCGCCGCGGCTGGCTGCTGACAAAGACCCCGTTTATGGCAAAGAGCGACCTGTACAAGATCTCCGGTCACTGGGATCATTATAAGGATGGCATGTTCGTGCTCGGCGACGAGGAGAAGGACAAGGAAGTCTTCGCTCTGCGCCCGATGACCTGCCCGTTCCAGTATCAGGCTTATTTAAACCGCAAGCGTTCCTACCGCGACCTGCCGCTGCGCTACAACGAGACCTCCACACTGTTCCGTAATGAAGCAAGCGGCGAGATGCACGGCCTGATCCGTGTGCGCCAGTTCACCATTTCCGAAGGCCACCTCATGTGCACACCGGAGCAGCTGGAAGATGAGTTCAGAAAGTGCCTGGAGCTTGCAATCTTCATGCTGAAGACACTCGGTCTGTATGAGGACGTTTCCTACCGCTTCTCGCAATGGGACCCGAATGACCGTGCAAAGTATATCGGTACGGAAGAGCAGTGGAACGAGGCACAGGGCCTCATGGAGCGCATCCTTAATCACCTCGAGATTCCGTACGAGATCGGCATCGGCGAAGCTGCGTTCTACGGCCCGAAGCTCGATATCCAGATTAAGAACGTGTACGGCAAGGAAGATACGCTTATCACCATTCAGATTGACCAGATGCTTGCCGAGCAGTTCGGCATGGTCTACACCGATAAGGACGGCAAGCAGAAGACCCCGTGCATCATTCACCGTACCTCCATCGGCTGCTACGAGCGTACCCTCGCGTTGCTCATCGAAAAGTACGCAGGCGCGTTCCCGCTGTGGCTCGCCCCGGTACAGGTGAAGCTGCTGCCCATCGCAGACCGCCACCTCGACTATCTCTATGAAGTCAAGAAGCAGCTTGAAGACAAGGGCTTCCGCTGCGAGGTCGACGACCGCAGCGAGAAGATTGGCTACAAGATTCGCGAAGCACAGCTCGAAAAGGTGCCGTACATGGTCGTTGTCGGCGATAAGGACATCGAAAACAACACCATCTCTATCCGTAAGCGCAAAGAGGGCGACCTCGGCGCCATGACCGTAGAGCAGTTCCTTGAAAAAATTGTTCCGGATCGCGACAACAAGGTCATTGACTGATCGAATACAATATAATATAAGATAAAGAACACCGTCCGCTCGGAGCTTTTCCGAACGGGCGGTGTTTTGTTATCTATGGATCGCGTGAAAGATATACGGTTAATCCTTCAGCTCGTCCCGCGAGACGATTTTCAGCTGCGATTTCTCTGCCAGCTGCCGGTATTCCGTCGGCGTGATGCCGAAGTACTTCTTAAATAACCGGCAGAACGCAGAAGATTCCGAAAAGTGGTACATTTCGGTCACTTCTTTCACGGATAACCCGCGGTGGATGTGCTCTGCGGCGGCGTTCATGCGTATACGATTAATGTAATTGCTCGGGGTGGAACCGAAGTTATCTTGAAAATAATAGAACAGTGCGCGTTCGGAAATCGAAAGCTTTTTCGCAAGTTCCGGCACGCTGATCTTCTCCGTTGCGTGGTCGAGCAGGTATTGGGTGATTTTGTCCTTGTTGGTGAGGCCGTCGTAATTTTGCTTAAGGGTAAAAATGCAGTCCAGTATAAATCCGGAAAGAACTTGGTTCAGGCAGCACTTGGTATAGCTGCAAACGCGCTTTCTGAGAAAGTCGCTGTAATCGATCAGCTGTGTATTATAACCGACAGGGCTCAGCTTTCCGCACAAAAAGTCATTTAAAACATCGGCGTCTTCGCAGGAACAGTCGGAAACGCATTTCATTGTAAAGGGAAGCCAGAGAATCTGCATGTTGTCGCAGCAGCAGTGATTCCAAAGGATTTTATCGCTGCGGCGCACAAATTAACCCTCCGGTAATTACATTTAAAATGTCGTTATTCAAATATAAATCGCTTTTTTCAGACGAAGCTTTGACGCAGAGCATCAAAACAAACTGCTGATTTTCAAACAATTCATCCAAATTTTCGAAATTTGGGAGGCCCCAATGCACCTTTCCGAAGGCAATAGTAAAATTGTTCAAAATGGATGCGGTTTCATGCTCGCATTTTTGTGTGTCTAAGATAGTGCTTTGTGACATATGCCCACCAGCTTCACCATAAAATTTACCTTTTGTACCTATATTGTACACGGTTTGCATAATTTGTCAATATGCTTTGCACAATTTGTCCTTGAATTGTTACAAATGCGTGTGTATAATATGAACAATTCCTGAAGAAGTTGTTGCGGAGATTTAGACAAATTTGGAAACCATCCGAACATCGTTCAGGGCTTTCGATGAGAAAACCGTAAAACTGCAAAAGGCAGTCGGGTTTCAAAAAAATTTTGGCTTTAAGCAGGCTTTGAGTTCTGCTTTTTGTAAAAAATTTTCCATCTTTTGTGGAAATGGAGCGTGATGAGATTGAAACAAGCACAAGCGAGTGGAAATACGGTCTTACGCAAAAAGAACGTCTTTTCCAGAATGCTTGCCCAGTGGGATCTGCAGATATTGTTAGTTCCCGGCATCCTCTTAGTCCTCCTGTTCAGCTACGTACCGATGTACGGCGTGGTTATGGGCTTCCAGGATTTCCAGCTCGGTGATTTCCCGGGCTTCAGCCAGTGGGTAGGCTTCAAACACTTCCAGACCATGTTCGCCGATAAGTACTTCGGACTGGCCATGCGCAACACGCTGGTCATCAGCGCCCTTAAGATGTTCATTGGCTTCCCGCTGCCGATTTTCTTCGCAGTGCTGCTGAACGAAATGAACTTCCAGCCGCTGAAAAAAACGGTTCAGACCGTCAGCTACCTGCCGCACTTCATCTCTTGGGTTGTATGTGCAACGTTGATGTTTGACCTCATGTCCACCGACGGCGGCGCCATCAATGAGTTCCTCATGTGGATCGGCGTCATTAAAGAACCAATCGGCTTCTTCACCGAAGGCAAGTACTTCTGGGGCATTACATTGTGCACGGATATCTGGAAGGAGCTTGGCTGGAACGCGATCATCTTCATCTCCGCTATCACGAGCATCAGCCAGGATATGTATGAAGCGGCTGATATCGACGGCGCAACGCGCGCACAGAAGATGTGGCATATCACAATTAAGTCCATCAAACCGACCATCATCCTGATGTTTATCTTCCAGGTCGGCGGCATCCTGAATGCAAACTTCGACCAGATCATGATGCTCACCAAGCAGATGGGCAACTCCATGTTGAAAGAATACGCAGACGTGCTCGATACCTTCATTTATCGTTTGGGTGTCAGCCAGGGTCGTTTCTCCTTCGCAGCAGCGGCCGGTCTCTTTAAGTCTATCGTCAACTTCGCACTGCTCCTTGGTTCCAACTACGTAGCAGGTAAATTCGGCGAAGCACAGCTTTTCTAAGGGGGGAACAGAGAGATGGCAAAAAATCCAAACAAAATCCGCGCCAAGCGCGTGGCCAGCGACTACGAGCTGGTTTTCACAAACCAGAAGATCTGGATGGCGTACTTCATCACCATCGCACGTACCGTCATCGGTACGGTCGGCGGCGTGCTCATTACCGGTATGCTGGCATTCGCAATTTCCAGAACGAATCTCGTAGGCAAAAAAGTTTACGCAATGCTGTGTCTTATCCCGATGTACTTCGGCGGCGGCCTCATGCCGACCTACTTCTTGATCCTCAATCTCGGTCTCAAGAACAACTTCCTCGTGTACATCATCCCGGCACTCGTCAACCTGTGGAACATGATTCTCATGCGCAGCTACTTCCAGTCTCTGCCGGAAGCGCTTGAAGAATCCGCCCTCATCGACGGCGCAAACTACATAACCATCTTCTTTAAAATTTACTTCCCGCTCTCCACACCGATCATCGCGACGATCGCCCTGTACTTCGGTGTGCAGCATTGGAACGACTGGTTCCAGGCAAACCTGTACATTACACAGGATTACCTGAAGCCGATGCAGAACGTCCTTCTCGGAATCGTCAACGAAGCGAAGTTCGCAGAACAGATGGCCTCTGCGGGCATGGGCGTCACCATCGACGCCAACATGTTGAAGGGCAAGGAGACCAACGTGCGCTCCATCACAATGGCTACGATGTTTGTTACGATCATTCCGATCATCATCGTTTACCCGTTCCTGCAGCGCTACTTCGTAAAAGGCATTATGATCGGCTCCGTTAAGGGCTAATCATAAAATAAATTGTCAATGCAAGGTGTATTGACGAAGCATTCTTTAAGGAGGCAAAGTATGAAGTCCAGAAACTCTCTCTTGAAGGCTCTGGCAGCAGTCATGGCAGCATCCATGATTCTGACAGTAGCCGGCTGCGGCGGCGGCGGAAACTCTTCCACGGCTGAAAGCAGCACATCTTCCAAAACGGAATCTTCCGCAGCGGAATCCACAGACGGCGGTGACGCAAGCTCCGAGGTAACCGGTTCCTCCGGCCCGGACGACACCACCGAGCACTACGAATTTGATGCATATTACAGCTATCAGGGTTCCGTTAAGCCCTGGGGCGAAGACGCTGCATCGAAGTACATGAACGAAAAGTTCAACATCACGGTCAACTATTCCTGCCCGGAAGCCGATGCGGATTCCAGACTGAACCTGATGATCTCCTCCGACGACCTGCCGGATGTTATCATCCTCGACCGTAACGCGAACTGGCAGAAGCTCATCAGCCTCGGCAAGCTCGTCGATATCAACACCTTGAGGTATGAAGGCTGCTCCTTTGATGAGGACATCCTCGAATCCTCCCAGAAGCTGCTGTCCGTTAACGGCGGTCTCTATGGTATCCCGAACTGGGCTCGTAAGGGCGCTACCGGCGGTAACGCGAGCTGGATGGTCAACCATGACGTTTATGAGCAGCTCGGTTCCCCGGAGCTCAAGACGCTCGAAGACCTGCACCAGTTCATGCTGGATGCTAAGGACAAGGGCGTTAAGACCTCCGACGGCCAGAGCATCTTCCCGTGGCTCCCGAGACAGGACGATAACGGCTTCAACACCGTTTCCGCTATCTATCGTTCCTACGGCAACCCGAACCTTGTTGATACATACTGGTCTCAGGCGGATAACGACATTAAGCTTGCTGTCTTTGACGACAACTACGTCTCCGCTCTGAAGATTGCTAACCAGTGGTTTAGAGAAGGCCTCTTCCCGGAAACCATTTATACCGACAGCAACGATCAGTACGTAGAGAAGCTCTCCAACGGCCGTGGAGCGGTTCTGTACTATGACTTCTCTCAGGACGATACCAACCACTTCCGTACCCTCCTTCAGGAGAAAGACGGCAACACCTACGATCTCCTCGGTTGGGAGCTTAAGGATTCTCCGATCTTCCCGCCGGCTGAAGGCGTAGATTGGGTATATGGCGAAGAAAACGGCACGCCTGGTAGCAACGTCAACTGCATCACCACAAAGGCTGAAAACCCGCAGCGTATCTTCGATCTCTATTCTTGGATGCTCACGAAGGACGGCTCCATCAACATGATGTACGGTCCTGAGGGCGGCCTCTGGGAAGGCAAGGACGAAAACGGCAACCCGATCCTCAAGAAGCCGGAAGAAGAGCTTAGCTCTGACGAAAAGAACGCAGCAGGTTGCTGGTTCTGGGCTCAGCCGGCTCACGCCGATAACGTTGACTTGACGAAGTATGCAGTTAACGATGCACAGCCGGAAGAATCCAGAAGCTGGGTTATCTCCATTCAGGCTCACGTCTTCACTCCGGAAGATTCCATCCATCCGGCAGTCCCCGGCCAGAAGTTCCTGACCGACGAAAACGCCAACCTCTCTCTTGAGATCGATCCGACCGAGGACCTCGGTATGTCCAGACAGGCTATCGCCGATGAGTGCAAGATGCGTATCCCGCAGATCATCATGGCTTCCGACGACGCAACGTTCGATAAGCTCGTTCAGGATCTGAAAGACTTTGCTGAGTCCAATCAGGTTCATGACATTGAGAAGATCTACACCGATAAGCGTGCATCGAACATCGAGCTCCAGGGCTACACCGCATATCAGGATTACTACGACGCACAGAAGTAATTTAACGGGTTACTTTAGTTCGTAAATTAAAACAAAACAGCGTCCCGCTTTCAATAAAAGGAAGCGGGGCGCTTTCTTGTTTCCGGTTCTTAATCGAAAATCATATCCGGTACGCCGAGGTGCTCTAACAAAATTTTCACACCCATCAAAATCAGCACGATGCCGCCGACAAGCTCTGCTTTCGATTTATACTTCGCGCCGAAAATGTTGCCGATGCGAATACCGATCGCCGAAAGAATGAACGTTGTTGCGCCGATAAAGCTGATGGCCGGTACGATTTTGACCTGCAAAAACGCGAACGTTACGCCCACCGCCAGCGCGTCGATGCTCGTCGCCACCGCGAGCGGCAGCATCGTCTTAAAGCTGAACGAATCGTTGAGGTTCTCCGCTTCCTCGCGCGATTCCTTTATCATGCTCAGGCCGATCAGCACCAGCAGCACAAACGCGATCCAGTGGTCGAACTGCTGAATCATTGACTGGAACTGTATACCCAAAATGTACCCTAAAAGGGGCATCAGTGCCTGAAATCCGCCAAAATAGGCACCCACAGTCAGCATGTGTTTCGCTTTCAGCTTTTTCACCGAAAGCCCCTTACATACCGAAACCGCAAATGCGTCCATTGAAAGGCCTACCGCCAGAATAAAGAGTTCCCATAAGTTCATTTTGATCACCGTTTTCCGCTATTTTGTTACAAAAGTATACGCGTGCGCGCAATAAAAAAGACTCACCCGAAAAGCCCGGAAATGCCTTTCGGATAAGTCTCGTCATTTCATGTATAGCCGTGAGTTACCTCAAGTGTGTCGACCATACAACGCTTCGCGCCGACTACTCCCTTATCGCAGTGCCGCTTTGCGGCACCGATAATCATGTTTGCTTATTAAACCACAAATATGGACTTGTGTCAAGCTAAAGTCGCGGCTAACCTATAAGAACTTTTGAAAACGGCTTAGTTCAACATCTTCGCATGCAATTACTGAAAATAAGGACGTATTTTTGCGGAAATTGAGTCCTTGTTTTTCATCTTCATATCTGATATTCTGTGAAATAGAACAAAATGCCGCAGCTTTACGCGGCCGGAATACAAAGCGGCAAAGGAAAAAGCCGCACGTGCAAACGCACAGAAAGGAACGGAACATGAAAATTCAGAGAATGAAAACAAACCGTATCGTCAACCCGCTCGGTTTTGATCTGAAAACGCCGCACGTCTCGTGGACAGTCACGGATACCGAAGCGAAAAAGCAGCTTTGGGCGCGCGTGGAGGTTTCCAAAACGGAGAATTTTGCCGACGTTATCTTTGATACCGGCGCGTGCAAAACCGCGTCGTCCCTCGGTGTACCGGTGGAAATCGCCCTCGAGCCCCGCACGCGCTATTTCTGGCGCGTTACCGTTATGGGCGATAACGGTGAATTGGTCACAAGCGACACTGCGTGGTTCGAGACCGCAAAGCTTGATGAGCCGTTCACGGCACAGCGTATTTCTCCGTGCCTTGCGCCGGACACCGCCCCGTACATGCGCCGCGCGTTTGAGATCATCGGCGAAGTTCTCTCTGCCCGCGCATACTTCACGGGTCTCGGCATCTACGAGCTCTATTTGAACGGCGAAAAGGCGAACGATGAGTACCTTGCCCCCGGTTGCACCGCCTACGACAGCTGGATTCAGTACCAGACCTACGACGTGACCGACCTCATTCACACCGGCGAAAACGTCATCGGCGCCATTTTGGGCAACGGCTGGGCGAAAGGCCGCTTTGGTTTTGACGGCGTCGTCGGCGATTACGAAACGAATTTCCCGGGAAAACCCTGCAACATGTACACAGAGGAATACCTGCTCTTCGGTGAGCTGCACGTCACCACCACGCAGGGCGAGACCGTCATCGTCACGGACGAAAGCTGGCAGTGCGCGCCGAACCCGCTGACGTTCGGCAACATCTACGACGGCGAGCGCTACGATGCGAACCTCGAAATCGAAAACTGGTGCGCGCCGTCCTGCACCTATGCAAATTGGCAGCCGGTGAAGCGCAACACCACGACGAACCTCGGCGCAATTTCCGCGCGCCTCTCGCTGCCCGTAAAAGCAAAGCATATCATCACCCCGAAGCAGATCACCACGCCGAAAAACGAGCTTGTGTTCGACCTCGGCCAGAACATTACGGGTTGGTTCACGTTCATGGCCGACCTGCCCGCAGGTGTCGAGCTGCGCGTGCAGACCGGCGAGCTGTTGCAGGATGACTGCTTCTACCGCGATAACCTGCGCACTGCACTTTCCGAATACCGCTATATTTCGACGGGCAAAAAAGCCTTTATTCGACCGATTGCGACCTTCTACGGCTTCCGCTACATCAAATTCTCCGGCGTGGCAGACCTCACCGGCATCACGGATATTCAGGCGTGGGCCATGTATTCCGACCTCGAGCAAACCGGCGAGATCACGACCGCAAACGAGAAGGTCAACCGCCTGTATTTGAACTCTGTCTGGAGTCAGCGCGATAACTTCCTCGACGTGCCGACCGACTGCCCGCAGCGCGACGAGCGCATGGGCTGGACGGGCGACGCGCAGGCGTTCTGCCCCACGGCGAACTACAACATGGATTGCGGCGCGTTCTATACGAAGTATATCCGAGACCTTTTGGAGGAACAGAAGCGCCTTGACGGCAAGGTGCCGGATGTTGCCCCGCTGCTCATCAGCCGCAAGCCGGGCGAAGCAAACCCAATGCTCGCAAACGGCGGCGGTCACTGTGGCTGGGCAGATGCCGCGGCCATCGTCCCTTGGGAAACCTACATTGCAACGGGCGATATCAGCGTGCTCGAAAACGGCTTCGAGAGCATGAAGCTGTGGGCGGATTGGATCTACCGCTACGATGAAGCGCACGGCGCAACGCGTCTGTGGCCGGGCATTGAGTTCCACTTTGCCGATTGGCTTGCACTGGACGGCCCGGAATCCGGCTTCAATCCCGAGTCTGTTCTCGGCGGCACGGACATTACATTCCTGTGCTCCGCCTACTACTATAAGAGCACCATGTGCGTTGCAAACGCCGCACGCGCGCTCGGCAAAACGACCGAGTACGACGTCTACAAAAAGCGTGCAGACGAAATTCTCGACGCCATCCGCCGCGAGTTTTACACTGCGGGCGGCAGATGCGCGGCCGCAACGCAGACCGGCAACGCCATTTCGCTTTCGTTTGGGCTTGCGCCGGAGTTCGCGCGCGAGAAGATCACCGAAACCCTGCGCGGCCTGCTCGCGATGAATAAAGGCAAGCTGAAGACCGGCTTCCTCGGCACACCTGTGCTGTGCCGCGCGCTCTCCGATAACGGCGCGAATGCAGAAGCCTATACGCTGCTTTTGAACGAGGAAAATCCCGGCTGGCTGTATGAGGTCAATATGGGTGCCACAACGATCTGGGAGCGCTGGAACTCCGTCAATCCGGACGGTAAGATCAGCGGCATCGGCATGAACTCCATGAACCACTACGCTTACGGCGCGGTGTTCGAGTGGGTGTATAAGAATGTCTGCGGCCTGAACCCCGTGCCGGACGTGCCCGGTTATAAAAAGGCCGTCATCCGCCCGCAGCCCGATGTAAGACTCGGCGCGGCAAAAGCCAGGGTCAATACCGCCGCAGGCTACTATGAAACCGGCTGGCGGTACGAGGATAACGGCGAAGTGACGTACACCGTCGTCATCCCGTTTGACGCCGAAGCGGAAGTCTACCTGCCGAAAAAAGACGGCACTACGGAAGAAATGACGCTCACCGCGGGTACGTATACGTTTACACTGTAAAAGTTTTTAAGAATAAACAGAGAGCGCCGGCAAAAAGAACGAAAAATCTTTTTGCCGACGCTTTATAACGAAAAAATCACCGAGGAAAAACTCGGTGATTTTTTCGTTTAAGGTGTGGATTTATAAAAAGTGGCTTGTACGCAAATTATGGGGAATTTTGCTTCTACCATTATCATACTACCGGTAAAACGCAGAGTCAATAAACCGCGCGTAAAAACCGTGTGTCATTTCGGAAAAGATTTCACCGCCAAATGTCGTTTCAATTTGTGAAATCAGCACAAAGTGTAGCATTCTATGCCTTTCAGCGGTTATTTTCTTTAATCACCCGCACGCGCGCGAAAAGCTCCCGCGCGGCAGCTTCGGGATCTGCACTCTTCATGATGGCCGAAACGACCGCTATGCCGTCAATGGGACTGCCATTCAAAACATCCATGTTCCCGGCATTTAAACCGCCTATGGCCACGACCGGGATCGGCACGCTGCGGCAGACATCGTTCAGGCGCGAAACCGGCGTCAGCACGGTTTTCACCTTCGTGGTCGTCGGGAAGATCGCGCCCGTGCCGAGGTAGTCCGCGCCTTCGCGGTACGCTTTCTGCGCCTGCTCCACGGTTTTTGCCGTTGCGCCGACGATTTTATCTTCACCTAAAAGCTTTCTTGCTTCACAGACGGGCAGATCACTTTGACCTACGTGTACGCCCGCCGCATCTGCCGCCATGGCGATGTCCGCGCGGTCGTCGATGATAAGCGGCACGCGGTAACGGTCGCAAACAGCTTTTGTGAGGCGCGCAAGGCGCAGGTATTCACCGCCGCCGCGCTCTTTTTCGCGCAGCTGCACCAGCGTCACACCGCCCGTGAGTGCCTTTTCGAGGATGGAAAGAAAGTCATCGTCCGTGCGGCCGGTGCTGTCGGTCACAAGGTATAAGGTAGGATCGAATTTCATAGAAAAACTCCTTCTTTTAAACTTCGCGCAGCTGTAATAAACGCGTGTAATCATCGTCCGAAAGCAGCGAAAGTGCGTCCAAAAGCGCAATGCGGAACGACCCGAGCCCCTCGGATTTCCGTTCGGCCAGCTCGCCGCAAATGCCCATGGTGGAAACGGCTAAAACCGCAGCCGTAAACGGATCCGTCACGGCGCTGTATGAAGCGCACAACGCGTGTACCATGCAGCCCGTGCCGGTGACGAGCGACAGGCGTGGTGTGCCGTTTTCGCACAGCTCAGTTGTTTCGCCGTTTGTGATAATGTCCGTTTTGCCGGTGACGAGCACCACGCAGTGCAGGGTAGAGGCGAGCATTTTTGCAATTTCAATCGTTTCCGCCGTGTTCGTCCGTAAAACATCGATGCCGCGACTTTCAAAATGCGCGCCCGCAATGGCGCGAATCTCCGCGTCGTTGCCCTTCAAAATTTCCGGACAGGCCTCGCGCAGCAGCGTGTGCGTCAGGTCGCGGCGCAGGGCGCTGCACGTCACGCCCACCGCGTCAAAAGAGACCGGCACACCGGCCGTTTTCGCCGCCTTGGCACTCGTCAAAACGGAGGTGCGGCGCGCGTCTGTGATGTTGCCGATGTTTACGCCGAGCGCGCCCGCTATGCACGTGATTTCCTCCACCTCGTCGGGATGCTCCGCCATGATAGGCTTTCCGCCCACGGCGAGGATCCCGTTCGCGCAGTCGTTGATCGCAATCGGATTCGTGATGCAGTGGATGAGCGGCGCCGTCTCGCGCAGATCATTTCGTGCTTTGAGCAGCGCGTTTTGCAGCTGTGGTGTCATAGACCTTCGCCCCCAAATCATGCTGGAATTTTGCAAGCAGTCCGTTGCGGCGCAGCGCCATGAGGAACACGAACGCAATGGAGCCGCCGATCAGCGTGCCGCCGATGAACGACGGAATATAAAAAGCCCATGTCAACCCCTCGCGCCCGACGATGTACGTCATCACCGGATAAGAAGCCAGCGCGCCGATGACGCCGGTGCCGAACACTTCGCCGAGCACTGCGCAAAGGATCTTGCCGCCCGAAAGGCGGTAAAATACGCCGGAAAGAAACGCGCCGAACACCGCGCCGGTTAAGGCAAGCGGCGGAATGCCCATCAGCGTCATGCGAATGATGCCGATAAGCGTGGCGCACAGCAGGGAATACCATGGACCGAGGAAAACGGAGCAGACAATGTTGATGAGATGCGCCATGGGGCACATGCCCTCCACGCGCAAAATCGGCGAAATGACGACGCCGATGGCGACGAGCATTGCAAGCATGACCATTTTCAGAATGTGTTCTCTTTTCATTTTTTGTACCTCTCTAAATATAAGCGTTTCCGACCCATATTTAAAAGAGGCGCACAAATGCACATAGCGAAGCGCGCTCGAATGTAAATTCAGGCCGGGCGGTCGAAGCTCAATTGCTTCCTCTCAATCCGAAACACGGAGTCCCATCGCTATGTGAAAGCAGTCCGGCACGGCAAATCGGGCGCTCCCCCGCGCTGCCGCTTGATTAAAATCCGCCGAACGCTGAATTTTTCCTTACGCAGTATAGCATATATCGACTTTATGCGCAACGGTTTTGCGAAATTCGCGTATAAAAATACCCTGCGAAAGAAAATCCCGCAGGGCAATTTTGCTATGTACGGTTATTTCAAAAGGCGAATACGGCCGATGAACGGCAGCTCCTTTACTTTGCCGGAAGCGGCGTTTGCGATGCCGAGGATCATCAGCACAAAGAAGATGATGCCGATAAATTGCAGCGCGGCGGAGATCATGCCCGGCACAAACGGTATAAAGCCGAGCGCGAGGTTTAAGATGTTCGTGATGATGCGCGTCAGCACCGAATAGCACGCGTGGAAAAGAAACAGCACAAGCCCCTGGTTTGCGTGAAAACGCGCAAAATACGAGTTGCGCGCAGCGAAAATGGGGATGAGTACCAAAAAGCCGAGGTAGGAAAGAATGCCCCAGCCGCGATTCTCCTGAATGTCGCGCGGGTCGTAGTCGGCGGTGAAATCCCGTGCGCCGCTTTGCAAAACGGTGTTTTCAACAGGTGCGCCGCAGTTTGGGCAGCGGCGGGCATCGTGAGGCAGCGGTTGACGGCAGGTTTTACAATACATAAACATAACTCCTTCTAAAATAACAGAAAGCAGCTCCGTATTCGCACAGTGCTGCCGAAAATCATTGCATAAAGTATAGCAGTTTTTTCACGGATTGCAAGCATTTACGAAAAAAGTCGGAAAAATTCAAAAATAGGCTTGACAAATCGGGTCATCTCCGTTATAATAAATCACGTTGCGAAACAAGTGACACGAAATCCGAAATGCGGACGTAGCTCATCTGGTAGAGCGCCACCTTGCCAAGGTGGAGGTAGCGAGTTCGAGCCTCGTCGTCCGCTCCAGAAAAAGAGACCTGACACAATGTGTCAGGTCTCTTTTTCAACGAAATAAATCCTGCCGGATTTGTGAAATGTGCTTCGCACGTGAAATACGCCTATGGCGTGTGAAATGCCTGCGGGCGTGCGTGGATTTATTTCATTTCACTTGATGCTGGCATCAAATTTCACAATGCGTTAGCATTATTTCACATTTTGCATCAGCAAAATATTTCACTAAAAAACTTCTGAAAATTTCTAAATTTCCTTTAAATATATTTCTCATCGCTAAAGTTATGCTATACTTTCCTAAAAAGGAAGGTGATAGCGTGTCAGAATCCAAATTGCGCGACCTATCGACGGACTTTGCGGTCAAGGCGATAAAGTTAACTGAAACGATCCACGGGCATCGGTCTATCGTTAATCAGCTTGAGCGCTCCGCAACTTCCATCGGTGCGAATATTCGGGAAGCGAACTATGCGCACGGAAAAGCGGACTTCATTGCAAAGCTGCAAATCGCGCTCAAAGAGTGTTATGAAACGGAGTATTGGATAGAGATATTTGTGAAATCCGATATTTTGGGCAGAGAGGCGGCGCGGGAGTTGTATACCTTATGCGGCACCATCCGAAGAATGCTGATTTCTTCCATCAACACCGCCAAAGAACCGAAAGCCTAAAAGATTTTCACGAATCCCACATTTTGTAAGACTTATAAAAATTTATGAATAAAGCGGCGAAGTCGGCGGGAAAGGTTGATTTTTTGGCGGTCCGGTGGTATGATGATGAGTACCGGACCGCTTTATTTATAGAAGAAAGGGTGAGCGCATGAAAAGCTCCATTACGGTCATTTGCGGGCATTACGGCTGCGGAAAGACCAATCTCGTGCTGAATTTGGCAGCAGAGGCGGCGCAGCGCGGCAGACGCAGCGTTGTTGTCGATATGGACGTCGTGAACCCGTATTTCCGCTCGTCGGATTATTCCGCGCTGCTCAAAAAACTCGGCGTGGAGCTCATCGCGCCGGTGTTCGCGAACACAACGCTCGATACCCCTGTGCTGCCGCCGGAGATTTTCTCCATCTTTAATATGGAGAACGCCGATATTTTTATCGATGCGGGCGGTGACGACGTGGGCGCTACGGCGCTCGGGCAGCTGCATCGGCAAATCGAGACTGCCGGGTACGAGATGCTGTACGTCGTAAACCGGTACCGCGTGCTTTCCACAAAGCCGGAAGAAACGCTTCCGCTCCTTCGGGAGATCGAAACGGCATCGCACCTGAAAGCGACGGCGGTCGTGAACAATTCAAACCTCGCTGTGCAGACCGATATGCAAACGGTGCTTAATGCTGTGCCGTTTGCGAAAAAAGCCGCAGAATTATGCCATCTGCCGCTTCTCTATTCCACCGTGCCGGATTTTGCGGTGGAAAACACACTGCCCGAGGGATTTAAAGCGGTAAAGCGATATGTACGTTTCGTCTGGGAGGACGAAACCGAGTAGGATAAAGGAGGAAACCGAATGGCAAGGATCATTGTAGACGAAAAAGTATGTAAAGGCTGCTCCATGTGCATTCACGCGTGTCCGAAAAAGATCATCGCGCTCGCGAAGGATCGTTTGAACGCGAAGGGCTATCACCCCGCAGAGCTGACCGATGAGGCAGCGTGCGTGGGCTGTGCGGCATGCGCGACTATGTGCCCGGATTCGGCGATCACGGTGGAACGCTGAGAGAGGAGTTAAAAACTATGGCAGAAAAAGTTTTGATGAAGGGCAACGAAGCCCTGGCCGAAGCCGCTATTCAGGCGGGATGTCATCATTTCTTCGGCTATCCCATCACACCGCAAACAGAGCTTGCGGCTTATATGGCAAAGCGTATGCCGAAGATCGGCGGTACATATTTGCAGGCTGAATCGGAAATTGCGGCGGTCAATATGGTGCTGGGTGCGGCTGCGGCCGGCGTGCGCGCCATGACGTCTTCAAGCTCGCCCGGCATCAGCCTTAAGGGCGAAGGCATTTCCTATATGGCAGGCTCCGACTTGCCGGCGCTCATCATCAACGTGCAGCGCGGCGGCCCGGGCCTCGGCGGCATTCAGCCCTCACAGTCCGATTACTGGCAGGCGACGAAAGCCCTCGGCCACGGTGACTTCCAGATTCTCGTTTTCGCGCCGTCCACGGTGCAGGAAATGGTCGACCTCGTTTCCGACGCATTCGATAAAGCCGACGAATACCGCATGCCCGCGATGATCCTTGCAGACGGCATGCTGGGCCAGATGATGGAGCCGGTGGAGCTGCCGGAGCACAAAGACAGAAAGCTTCCCGAAAAGCCGTGGGCAGCCTGCGGCCACGAAAATAAAAGAGAGCACAACATCATCAACTCCCTTTACCTTACGCCGAACGCCCTTGAAGACCTTGTGCGTGCCCGCTACGAGCGCTATAAGATCGTCGAAGAAAAGGAGCAGCGTGCGGAGGAATACCGCACGGAGGACGCGGATGTCATCGTCGTCGCTTACGGCGCATCGAGCCGTGTGGCGCGCAGCGCCGTGAATAAGGCGCGTGAAGCCGGCAAGAAGGTCGGTTTAATTCGTCCCATCACGCTGTGGCCGTTCCCGAAGGACGCGATCAAGCGCGCGGCAGACCACGCCAAAGAGCTGCTCGTTGTGGAGATGAGCATGGGCCAGATGGTAGACGATGTGCGTCTTGCGGCAGAGTGCCGTGTGCCGGTGCACTTCTACGGCCGTACCGGCGGTGTGATTCCTACCCCGAAGGAAATTCTGGGCGAGATCGATAAACTTTTGAAATAAGGCGAAAGGATAGAATCAAATGGCAGTTGTATTTAAAAAGCCGTCTACACTAACAGACGCGCCGCTGCATTATTGCCCCGGCTGCACGCACGGCATCATTCACCGCCTTGTTGCGGAAGCGATAGAAGAACTCGGCATCGACGGCAAAACGGTCGGCGTGGCCTCGGTCGGCTGCTCCGTTATGTGCTACGATTATTTCACCTGCGATATGGTGCAGGCGCCGCACGGCAGAGCCCAAGCGGTCGCAACAGGCATCAAGCGCGCAAAGCCGGAGGACGTTGTGTTCACCTATCAGGGCGACGGCGACCTTGCGGCCATCGGTACGGCGGAGACCGTCCACGCGGCAACGCGCGGCGAAAACATCACCGTTATCTTTGTAAACAATGCAATTTACGGCATGACAGGCGGCCAGATGGCGCCGACATCCCTGCCGAATCAGGTCACGCAGACCACCCCGTACGGCCGTGATGTCAACACGGCAGGTTATCCGGTGCGCATTTGCGAAATGCTCTCCACACTGGACGGCGTGGCGCTTGCACAGCGCGTGACCGTCGATAACGTGAAGAATGTCAATATCGCAAAAAAGGCAATCAAAAAGGCGTTCCAGAACCAGATTGAGGGCAAAGGCTACTCCATTGTAGAGGTGCTTTCCACCTGTCCGACGAACTGGGGCATGTCGCCGGTTGAGGCGCTCGATTGGCTCGAAAAGAACATGGTTCCGTACTACCCGCTCGGCGTGTATAAAGACGGCACAAAGGGGGACAGGCTGAAATGAAAGACTTGAACATCGTTTTTGCCGGTTTCGGCGGTCAGGGCATTTTGTTCGCCGGTAAAGTTGTGGCGTATGCAGGCCTCATCGAGGGCAGGGAGCTCTCTTGGCTGCCGTCCTACGGCCCGGAGATGCGCGGCGGCACCGCGAATTGCAGCATTTGTCTCTCCGATGAACCCATCGGCTCGCCGCTTGTGACGAATCCGAACGTGCTCATCGCCATGAACCGCCCGTCACTCGATAAGTTCGTGAACGAGGTCGAGCCCGGCGGCACGATCTTACTCGACAGCAGCCTCATCGACGAGCGTGTAGAGCGCGACGACGTGACCGTTTTCTATGTCCCGGCATCAAAACTGGCGGAGGAAAACGGACTGAAAGGCCTTGCAAACATCATCTTGGTCGGCAAGCTGCGCAAGGAGCTTGCGTTCTGCACGGAAGAAACGCTCGATAAGGCGCTGCAAAAGTGTATTCCCGCAAGAAAAGCGGATATGCTCGGTTTCAATAGAAAAGCCTTGGAGATCGGCAAAGCGCAGTAAAATTGAATTTATATAAAAAGAACGGCGCAGGCTTAAAATCTGCGCCGTTCCTTTAAATTGAGAGCCAAGGAGGCGGTCTTTATGAAAATTCTGGCGTTTACGGGCGCGGGCATCAGCAAGCAGAGCAACATTCCGACATTTATGGAGCGACCCGACGTGCGCGAAAAGCTGTTCCGCACGTTCGCGGAGCATCACCACGAGGCGTATAACGAGGTCATTCGCGAATTGAAAGCGAATATGAACGGCGCGGAGCCGAACGACGCGCATTTTGCACTGGCGGAATACAAGGTGCCGGTCATTACGATGAACATTGACGGGCTGCATAAAAAAGCGGGCAGCGACGCACTGGAGCTGCACGGCGGCCTGCCGGAGGACGACGAAATGGACAAGGCGTGGGCGCTTTATAATAAGCCCGTGCTGTACGGTGACCCCGCGCCGAACTATGTGAAAGCATACGAAAGGACGGCTGAATTAAAGCCCGGCGACGTGTTCCTTGTCATCGGCTGTTCGTACCACACCGCCATCGCGTGCGACCTGCGGGACGTAGCAAAGCACGCCGGTGCAAAGGTCATTGAAATTCAGGAAGACGCCGCGCATAATGTACGGAAAGTGTTGGAAGAATTGACAAGAAAGAATTGACAAGAAAGAACTGACAAGAAAGAACTGAACAGAGATAGAAAAAGCGCGTAGGCTGTGAAACCTGCGCGCTGCTTTTATCGGTCGAAATAAACGGTTCAAATTTGTGCCGTGCGCTTCTCTGCCTGTCGCTTTTGAATCGCCTTGGCGGCAAAGTAGGTGAGGAGGGCGGCGAGGGTGCCGAGGAGGATGCCGGCGAGGACATCGGTAGGGTAGTGGACAAAAAGAAAAATGCGGGAGAACGCGATGAGCACTGCCGGAATGTACGCGAGCCAGCCGACTTTTTTGTGGCGGAGCGTCAAAATAAGCGCTGCGGCAAAGCTTGACGATGTGTGGCCCGAGGGGAACGAATAGGACGTGGGGCGCGCGATGAGCATCGGGAAATTCGTGAACACGTTGCACGGGCGTAGGCGGCAGATGATGTTTTTCAGCGTCAGTTCGCCGAAAAGCAGCGTGACCGTCATGGCGATAAGCACCAAACCACCGGTGCGGCGCGTTTTTTTAAAGCAGAGCAAAACGAGCGAAAGGACGATCCACCCAATGCCCGCTTCGCCGAGCGATGTGATGATGGGGAAGACTGTATCGGTCACGGTGTTATGAAAGTGCGTCTGTATAAAGGCCATGACGGCGGCGTCAAGCGACGGGATGCCGGGAAAACTCATCTTAGTAAACCTCCAATGCTTTGATTGAGTTATAGTATACTGCAGTTTTTCTAAAAATGCCAGTGGATTTCTATGAAAGAATTCTTTCAAAATTCTAAACGGACGCGCCCGCGCATAGAATTACCGGAAAAGGGGGCAGGAAAATGTCAAAACCCATAGCGGAAGCAAAATTCTATGCCATGACGGCGGAGGCGGCTGTGAAAACCCTTCAAAGCGACGCGGGGCGCGGACTGAGCGGATCCGAAGCGAAAAAGCGGCTCGGCGTTTACGGTGAGAATCGGCTGCAAAAGGGGAAGAAAACGAGCTTCGCAAAGAAATTTATGCTGCAGTTCGGCGATTTTATGGTGCTCATTCTGCTCATCGCGTCGGCAGTGTCGTTTGCCGTCTCGTGCATGCAGGGGGAAGCGAATCTGGCCGACCCGCTGCTGATTTTGGGCATCGTCATTGCGAACGCGTTCGTCGGCACGGTGCAGGAGGCGAAGGCAGAACGGGCGTTGGAAGCGTTGCGCACGCTTTCTGCGCCGCACGCCGATGTGCTGCGGGACGGCAAACGCGCGGTCATTTCCGCCGAAGCACTCGTGCCGGGGGACGTCGTATATATCCGCGCGGGAGACGTGGTGCCCGCCGACCTGCGGCTTTTGGAGAGCATGCATTTGCAGGCCGAGGAAAGCGCGCTGACGGGGGAATCCGTGCCGAGCGGCAAGAGTGCGAATGCGGTATGTGACGAAATGTGCAGCGCGGCGGAGCGCAAAAACATGCTGTTTTCCGGCACGGGCATCTCTGCCGGGCAGGGCGCGGGCATTGTGACCGCAACGGGCATGCAAACCGAAATGGGTCGCATTGCGGCGATGCTCGGCGACGAAGAAACACCCGACACGCCGTTAAAGCTGCGGCTGCGGCGCACGGGCAAGCTCATCGGGCTTTTGGTGCTTGGAATATGTGCGGTGATTTTTTTGATCGGGCTTATCCAAAAGGCAGAACCGCTTGAAATGTTCATGATCTCCATCAGCCTTGCGGTGGCGGCGATACCCGAGGGTCTGCCTGCCGTGGTGACGATCGTCTTGGCGCTCGGCGTGCGGCGCATGGCGGCAAAGCGAGCCATCATTCGGCATTTGCCTGCCGTGGAGACGCTTGGCAGCTGCGAGGTCATTTGCTCCGACAAAACCGGCACGCTGACGCAGAACAAAATGACGGTAGTGCGCTGCGCGGGTGCGGCGGGCGAGCTGAACGGACAGGATAGAGACGCTTTGTTATCTGCGGCGGCGCTGTGCACGAGCGTGGAGGGCAGCGACGAGAAGCTGCTCGGTGACCCGACCGAAACGGCGATTGTCGCGGCGGTATCGGACTGGGAGCGTCTGCAAAAGCAGCGCGTGAAAGCGGCTGAGGTGCCGTTTACGGCAGAACGCCGCCGTATGACAGTCGTACTGCGAACGGAGGGCGGATACAGGGTCATCACAAAGGGCGCGCCGGAGGCGATTTTACCGCGCTGTACGTATGTGCTTTTAAACGGGAAGAACGTTACGTTAACACCCGAGATGCGGGCGGCACTGAGCGCAAAAAACCGCGACATGGCAAACGACGCGCTGCGTGTTCTGGCGGCAGCGGAAAAGCGCACGGAAGCTTGCCCCGAGACGGACGATGCGGCGGAAAACGGGCTGTGCTTTTTGGGACTTATCGGGCTGGAGGATCCCCCGCGCCCGGAGGCGGCGGAGGCGGTCTCCGAGTGCAAGCGTGCGGGCATTCGCCCCGTGATGATCACCGGCGACCAACCCGCTACGGCCTCAGCCATTGCCGGGCGGCTCGGCATTGAAAATAAAGCTGTGATGACGGGTGCGGAGCTGGAAAGCCTTTCGGACGACGCGCTTTTGCAGACGGTGCAGACGTGTTCCGTGTACGCGCGGGTCTCTCCGGCGCACAAAATGCGCATTATCAAGGCGTTTCGCAGGCTGAAGCTCGTCACGGCCATGACGGGCGACGGTGTGAACGACGCGCCTGCCCTGAAAGCGGCGGACATCGGCTGCGCGATGGGCAAAAACGGCACGGAGGTCGCGAAAAACGCCGCCGACATGGTATTGACGGACGACAACTTTGCGACGATTGTTTCCGCCGTGCGGGAGGGGCGGACGGTGTACGGCAACATCCGCAAGACCATCCATTTTTTGATGTCGTGCAACATCGGCGAGATCTTGGTGGTGCTTGTGTCGTTTTTGCTGCGCACGCCGACGCCGCTTTTGCCGGCGCAATTATTATGGGTGAACCTTGTGACGGACTCTTTGCCTGCGCTGGCACTGGGCAGTGACCCGCCGCAGGGCGACGTGATGCGCCGCCCACCTACCGCGCGGGACAGCAGTGCGTTTTCAAACGGGCTCGGTTTTGCAATGGCGGCGGAGGGTATGATGATCGGCGCGCTGGCGCTTTTGGCGTTCACGGTGGGACGCGTGTTTTTTGACGCCGATCCCATGCAGCCCGCCGTGGGGCGCACGATGGCGTTTGCGGTCCTAAGCCTTTCGCAGCTCGTGCACAGCTATAATATGCGCAGTACGGGGCCGGTTTTGGGACGCGGCATGTTTAAAAACCGGGGGCTGAACGTATCGTTTTTGATTTGCTCGGCATTGATGGCGGGCGTGGTCGTGTTTCCGCAAGCGGCGGCGCTGTTTGGCTCCGTACCGCTGACCTTGACACAGTGGGGCATCGTGGCAATCCTTGCTTTGCTGCCTCTGCCGATCTGCGAAATGCAGAAAAGGATACTTTCTCGCACGGCAAAAGTGAAAAATATGACTTCCGGTGTGAAAAAGCGAGTCATTTTCAACAAGTAGCCTGTTACTTTTTTAATTATTAGCCGTCATATTGACTTCCCTTTCTTTTTTCAGCTATAATAAGAAAAAATAGCCCACACTGATGTGCAGGCCATGGAGTCTGCGAAAATGAAAGGGGTCGATATAGATGAGAAAAACCAAGATCGTATGTACGCTGGGTCCTTCTACCGATGACGAGGCTGTGCTGCGCGAGCTGATTTTGAGCGGCATGAACGTGGCGCGCCTGAATATGTCGCACGGCACGCATGAGGAGCAAAAGCGCCGCGCCGATATGGTGAAAAAGCTGCGAAAAGAGCTTGACGTGCCGGTCGCCATTCTGCTCGACACGAAGGGCCCGGAGATCCGCACGGGGAAGTTTGCCGAAAAGGTGATGCTGACCCACGGGCAGAAGTACACACTGACGACGAACGAGCGCCCCGGCGACGCGGAAGGCTGCTCTATCACGTTTAAGGACCTGCCGAAGGACGTACACCGCGGCTCGCATATCCTCATCGACGACGGCCTCATTGAAATGATCGTGGAAAAGGTGACAGACACGGACATTGAGTGCCGCCTTTTGAATGACGGCCCCATCACGTCTTATAAGGGCATCAATGTGCCGGGCGTGACGCTTTCCATGCCGTATATCAGCGAAAAAGACCGCGCAGATCTTGAATTCTGCGTGAAGGAAGATTTTGAGTTTATCGCCGCCTCGTTCACGCGCTCGGCAGAGGATATTGTGATGATCCGCAACGAGCTTGAAAAAAACAACTGCCGCGACATTCGCATCATCGCGAAGATTGAGAACACGGACGGCGTGGAGAACATCGACGACATCATCCGCGTTTCGGACGGCATTATGGTGGCGCGCGGCGACCTTGGCGTCGAGATCCCGATGGAGGAAATCCCGGTGCTGCAAAAGCAGCTCATTCACAAAGCGTATGTCGCCGGCAAGCAGGTCATTACGGCGACGCAGATGCTCGACTCCATGATCAAGAATCCGCGCCCGACGCGTGCGGAGGCGACCGACGTGGCGAACGCGATCTACGACGGCACGAGCGCCATTATGCTGAGCGGCGAGACGGCCGCAGGCGCGTACCCGGTGGAGGCCGTGCGCACGATGGTCCGCATTGCGGAGCGCACCGAAAACGACATCGACTACGTGCGTCAGCTGGAGCAGTGGGATGTGCCGGTGCAAAAGGACGTGACCTCTGCCATTTCGCACGCAACGTGCACGACGGCGCACGACCTCGGTGCGGTGGCCATCATGACCGTATCGAAAACAGGCTTTACGGCGCGCATGATTTCGAAATTCCGCCCGGCGTGCCCAATCATCAGCGGCACGACCGACCGCAAGGTACTGAACCAGATGGGCCTTTCCTGGGGCGTAATCCCCGTGATGCTGGAGGAAAAGACCAGCACCGACGAGCTGTTTGAGCACATTGTTGCAGTTGCGGAGGAGCACGGGCTTGTGCAGGCGGGCGACATTGCCGTTATCACGGCGGGTATCCCGCTGGGCATTTCCGGCACGACGAACATGTTGAAGGTACACCTTGTGGGCGACGTGCTTGTCTCCGGCACCGTTGTGAACGAGCTGAGTACCTGCGGCCCGCTGTGCGTGTGCAAAACGGAGGAGGAAGCGCTGCAGAAGTTCCGCAGGGGCGATATTCTGGTGCTGCCGAAGACCACGAACGCAACGATGCCGCTGATCCGTCAGGCTTCGGGTATTGTGACGGAAATGGACGGTGTGAACTCTCACGCAGCCATCGCCGCCATGGCGCTGGATAAACCGGCCATCGTCGGCGCGGCGCACGCGACCGACCTGCTGCGCTCCGGCACAACCGTGAAGCTGGACGGCGTTAGAGGTGCGATCTTCAGCGTAAGTGCACCGAGCGCGGAGAAGTAAAACGAATAGCAACGCCGCACTCACGCAGGAAAGCGTGGGTGCGGCGCTTTAAATAGGCGGTTTTTTGACCGCCTATCAGGAAACCCATGCAACTGGGTTTCCTGCGGAGCGAACGTCCACTGGAAGTTCGCTCCTGCCTTCCTGGTTTTAGGTTAGGCAAATGGGTTTCGCGCTCTGCGGAGCGCACCTCAGGGCTTTGCCCCCGAGACCCCACCAACTTTTTGAAAAAAGTTGGATCAAAAACTTTATTCGTCGCTTCGCTGTGCGTTATTTCACCGCTTTTATAATCAAACAATCGTTACCGTTTTCTACCGTGACGGTGAAGCCGACTTCTTTTAACAGTGCAGCTTCGTGCTCTTTTGTGAGCGGGATGTCGAAGTGGACGAACGCGTCGTCGGGAATGCTTTCTTTGCGGCGCTTGCGGCTCCACGTTTCGCGCAGCAGGTTTTCTTCTTCGTCACAGCAGGCGAAGTAATCGCCGTTTACAAACATGCCGCCGGGCGTGAGACAGTCATAGATGCGTTTGAAAAGCCGGCGCTTTTTCTCCGGCAGAAAGTGGTGCAGCGATTCAAACGAGATGACAGCGTCGAACGCACCGGGGAACGGCACGGCAAAGTAGCTGCCGCACAGCAGCGTGAGGTCCTTATCCCCATGCTTTTTCATGAGGACGTCGAGCATATCGGGCGAAAGGTCAATGCCGATGACGGAAATATCCGTGCGCAAATTGTAGAGCGCGTCGAGCTCCAATCCTGTGCCGCAGCCGAGGTCTAAAATGCGCTTGGCGCTTTCTGGCACAGCGCGGGCGAACTGCTTGTAGTCTTCGCCCCAGAATTTTGTCATGCGTGCTTCGTATTCCGGCAGGCGCTTGCGGAAAAACGCGCCCATTTCTTCGAGCGGGGTGCTTTCGAGCTCGCAAAGCCAATTTTTTAAGTCTTCCAAATATTTTTCTTTGTTTTGTGCATTGATGTCCATGTTTTTTCTCCAAATTCTTTAAATGAGAACACTGCGTTATTTTGCGCAGAATTTGCGGATGGCGCCGCGCAGCAACTGCCGCAGCTCATTTTCCTCCGCAATAAGTGAACCCGCGTACAGCGCTTCGGCGATGCCGAATGTATAAAATCGCACGTCGCGATAAACGGCTTCGGCTTCTTTTACGGTGAGCCCGTACTGCACCGCCGTGCAGTCGATGGCCTCGCGGTTCCACGGGCTCGAGATGATCTGCGGCACGGTGCGGCTGCCGTATTCGTTCGATAAAAACAGGACGCCGAACAGATTGCGCCGATCGCGGGCGAGCAGAATGTGCGCAAGGCTGATCGTGAACAGGTAGTCCGATTTATCGAGGTACTGCGCGACGAAGGATTGATATGTGCCGTCTAAATATTCGATGACGGCGCGGCGGAATGTTTCCATGCTGCCGAAGTTGCGGAAAACGGGCTGCACAGAGCAATTGAGTTTAGCGGCGACACTGCGGACATTGAGTGCATCTGCGCCTTTTTCCAGTGTGATGGCGGCGCCTGCCTCAAGCAGCATTTCCGCCGTGATGCGCGGTGTTCTTGCCATAGTTTCCTCCCGGGTGTGGTTCAGCTGATGAGGATAAAATATCGAATGTTATTTCATTTGTCAAGCTCAAATTTGAAATAAAACGGAATTCTTTTGAAATGGGGATATATTGCAAAGTTTTGCGGCGCATGATACAATAAATTGAAAAAAATCACCGGGAGGGTGTTCTATGAATTTTCGGGAAACGTTAAAATCGATCGGGATCATCCCCGTTATTCAGATCAACGATGCGGAAAAAGCAGTGCCGCTGGCGCTGGCGCTGAAAAAAGGCGGGCTGCCCGCGGCGGAGGTGACGTTCCGCACAGACGCGGCGGAGGAAGCCATTCGCCGTATTAAGGTAGAGGTGCCGGACGTGTGCGTGTGCGCCGGTACGGTTTTGAACGTAAAGACCGCAGAGCGCGCCGTGAAGGCGGGCGCTTCCGCGATTATCAGTCCGGGCACGAACCCGGAGGTCGTGCACTGGTGCATTGCGCACCGTGTGCCGGTCATCCCCGGCTGCGCGACACCGACGGAGGTGGAAGCCTGCATGCGCATGGGACTCGATTTTGTGAAGCTGTTCCCGGCGGAGGTTGTGGGCGGCGTGAAAATGCTGAAGGCCCTCGGCGGTCCTTACGGCAATATGAAATTCATGCCCACCGGCGGTATCAGCGCGCAGAACGCGGCGCAGTACCTTGCGCTGCCGAACGTGCTGTGCTGCGGCGGCAGCTGGATGGTGCCGGGGGGGCTGTTGGACGCCGGAGATTTTGACGCCATTGAGGCGCTGGCACGCGAAGCGGCGCAGATTGTAAAGAAATGATTTTGTAAAACGAAAAACAGGACAAAGCGCATCTGAAAACGCTTTGTCCTGTCTTCTTCATTTATGGGTGCGGTGTGGGCAAATCCCCAGCGTGTCGCGCCCGTATAAACTCCCCGTTGTCCTTCATCCCTTTTGGATCGGACACTTTCGTCACTTTCTGACAAAAGGTATCTTATCACATTCGCTTCCGTTTGTAAAGCCCCTTTTTAAACATTTTGCAAAAAAGCAGCAGAAAAGTTTTTATGAGATTTAGGAAATTTTAAAGAGCGTTGTCTGTACATTTCAAAAAGAGGCTCAATGTTTGAATTTCAAAGCCTGACGCGTCAGAGAGAAGATACCGGTCATGTATTCCTCGTGGATGTCTGCCTGCATACGGAAAACGGGCATGTGGTTTTCCGGGATGCTCTGCTTGCAGTAATCGATGATGTCTTTTTCGCGCACGTTTAAGGTGGCAGAGCCGGTGAGGAAGAGGATGTCCGGGTTCAGAAGCGCGATGGTGCACACGGCGGCGGTCTGCATCAGCGGCACGATATTTTCGCCGTGAATCATGCGCGAGACGGTCTCGACTTTTGTAGCGGTGGAGTTGATGAGCGGCAGACTGATGAGCTCGCCCGCATATTTTGTACTGCCGACGATGATGTGTCCGTCCACCACGGTGCCCGCACCGGCGCTGCGGTGGCTCGGCCAGTAGAGAACGGAAAGGGAGTACGGGTGGTCGCAGGGGTTGCGCACGTAAAAGCCGTAGGACGTGAAGTGCATGTCGTTTTCCGTGATGACCGTGATGCCGAGCTGTTCTTCGAGTACCTTTTTCGGGTTGAAGCCGTTTAACGCCGGGAACGCAAGGGATTCAATGGCGCCTTCGCGGTCGGTGACGCCGGAAATGCCGATGCCGACTGCGCGGATGAGCGGATCTGCCTGCACCATCTGTGTGATGAACAACGTGAGATCCTCCGGCAGAATGTCGTTGAGCGGGCAGAATTTTTCCTGCAAGCTGTTTCCCTTTAAATCGCACACGCGCAAGGCGATGCCGCTCCTTTCCACGTCGTTATTAGCGGTATACAGGCACAAAATGTGCGCGTAGTTTGGGTTGATGGAAAAGCGGCGCGCGGGACGGCCGCCGTTCGATGCGGCAAAGGCGAGCTCCAGCACCTGTCCGTCGTCGATCATCTCGCCGAGGAGCGCCGTACAGGCTGCAAGGCTTAACCTGCATTGCTCGGCAAGCTCTTTTTTTGTGGCGAAATCCGTGTGGTACAGCGCGCTGCGCAGAGCGGCGAGGTTATTCTGTTTTAAAGCGGCAGCGCCGCCGTATTCTGTCATAATCGATTTCCTTCATTTCTGTTGCGGGCCGAGCCCGCATATTTTCAATACGAGCATATATTAGCATATAAAATGCACGATGGCAATGGATTTATGTTCCGATAAAAAATAAGTTTCCGGGAATTCATGGATTTTTCATAGACAATGCGCGAAAACTGTGCTATACTCTAAATTACTAATGTAACGGAGTGATCATAACTTGGAGCAGAAAGCTTTTGAACTGATACAGGAAAAATTGCAGGCAGCGTTAAATGAGCAGGGCTTTGGCGAAGCTGTGGCGCTGGAGACCGACAACGGCCGCGGCGTGATGTTTACGACGGGCGAAGTGGCCTACGGCCTTTTCTATGAGACGAAGCAGCGGCGCTTTGTGCTGCGCAGCGCGACGATGAAGACCCCGAAGGAGCCGGGCGACTGGCGTCAGCTTTCCATGTGGCTGTTCGATGAAGGTGAAAACACCATGCAGGACGCGGAGAGCATCGCGAACGACTTTCTTGAGCTCGTGCAGGGCTCTAAGCGCCGCGAGCTCGTGCAGACCGCGAAGAAGCGCCGCAAGAAGGACGAAGAGAACAACGCGGATCCGCAGTTCTTTCTCAACCGCTTGGTGCCGGTGTTCCCGGAGCTGCGCGACGAAATGAACAAGGAACGCATCGTGTACGGTCAGGTGCGCACGGCACTGTTTGCTGCTGAGAAGGTTGCACCGAAGTGCGAGAATCTTGCGAAGAACTATAAGGACAGCGAGCCCATGAAGCGCATGTGCACCATTTTCTGCGACATGTACGCCGCGGGTGATATGGACACCCGTGCAGTCATTCAGTTCGGCGTTCTGAATAATATTAAGGACGAGGCGGCCATCCGGAATATCATCGCGAACTTTACGGACGGCTGCGACCTGCAGAAGGTGTATAAGCACTCCAGAAAACTCATCGGCAAGAACATCAAGCCCGAAAAGGAAAAGAAGAAGGGCAAAAAGGTGGAGGCACGCCTGAGCAACTGAAAAACCGCATAAAATCTCAAAATAGCTCTTGACAGCGGCGTATATCCTATGCTATTATAGGTATACCTCAAGTTGGGGGCTATTTTTTTGCGCCCAAATTTTGAGGGAGGCTGGGAGAACATCCCAAATTTTTTCCGTAAAACGGGAGGTGCCGTCATGAGAGTAAAGGTCGTTTTAGCTTGCACTGAATGCAAACAGCGCAACTACAACACAAAGAAGAACAAGAAGAATGATCCCGACAGACTTGAGATGAACAAGTACTGCAGATTCTGCAAGAAGCACACGCTCCACAGAGAGACGAAGTAAAGCGAGGAACGAAGTTATGGCCGAAAAAGCAAAAAAAGAAAACGGCTTTGTTCGCTTTACGAAGAAAGCGGGAAAGTTTTTCCGCGACTGCAAGGGCGAGATCAAAAAGATCGTTTGGCCTACGCCGAAGAACGTTTTCAAAAATGTGGGTGTCGTTCTTGCGACGATCATCCTGCTTGGTCTCTTCATTTTCCTGCTGGATACCGTCTTCATGAATTTGCTGGGTCTCGTCATGCAAGTGGCGAAATAAGCAGCGTGAATGATCACGCGTTTATTTGAGAAGCGGAGGAATCGAAATGTCGGACGAAGCAAAATGGTATGTTGTTCATACCTATTCCGGGTATGAGAACAAGGTTGCGTCAAATCTGGAGAAGACGGTGGAAAACCACTCTTTACAGAATTTGATTTTTGAGATTCGCGTACCCACCGAAAAGGTCACAGAAGTTGCCGCAAACGGCAAGACCAAGGAAGTGGAACGCAAGATTTTTCCGGGTTACGTCATTGTAAAGATGATCCTCACGGATGAATCGTGGTACGCGGTTCGCAATATCCGCGGCTGCACGGGCTTCGTCGGCCCGTCTTCCAAGCCGATTCCGCTCACGGATGAAGAAGTGGAGCGACTCGGTGTGGAGACGAGGAATGTCGAAGTCTCCTACAATGTCGGTGACAGCGTCCAGATTACCGACGGCCCGCTTGAGGGCTTTATCGGAACAGTGGAAGAGATTGATGTGGACAAGAACCACATTCGCGTCATGGTTTCGATGTTCGGACGTGAAACCCCGGTTGACCTGGAACTTGACCAGGCGGAGCCGGTGGAATAACACACGGTAAATTGCGGTAATCCGCTTTTTATTGAGGGGGATACGTCCCCCTGTGGGAGGAACGCCTGAATTTTCACGGACGTTCCGCCATCAACCACGAATTTTGGAGGTGCAAACAAATGGCTCAGAAGGTTACGGGCTTTATTAAGCTCCAGATACCTGCCGGTAAAGCTACCCCGGCACCACCGGTTGGTCCGGCTCTCGGTCAGCACGGTGTTAACATCATGGCATTTACAAAGGAATTTAACGAGCGCACCAAGGGCGACGCTGGTCTTATCATCCCGGTCGTCATCACAGTATACGCAGACCGTTCCTTTACCTTTGTAACAAAGACGCCGCCTGCAGCAGTTCTTATTAAGAAGGCTTGCGGCATCGAAACAGCTTCGGGCACACCGAACAAGACAAAGGTCGCAAAGATTACCCGCGAGCAGGTAAAGAAGATCGCCGAGCAGAAAATGCCTGATCTCAACGCTGCATCCATCGAGAGTGCTATGAGCATGATCGCCGGTACTGCACGCAGCATGGGCATCGAAGTAGTCGATTGATTTGATTTTACCCGGGTGGGAGGAAACTCTCTGAGAATCCGATATCTACCACTTTAGGAGGAACATGAATGAAACACGGTAAAAAGTATGTCGATGGCGCAAAGCTCATCGAGCGCAGCCGCCTTTATGATACGCAGGAAGCGCTTGACCTCTGTGTCAAGACTGGTACAGCAAAGTTCGACGAAACCGTTGAAGTCCACGTAAAGCTGGGCGTTGACGGCCGTCATGCAGACCAGCAGGTTCGCGGTGCTATCGTCCTGCCGCACGGCACGGGCAAGACCGTCCGCGTGCTCGCAATCTGCAAGCCGGAGAAGGAAGACGAGGCTCGTGCAGCCGGTGCTGAATTCGTCGGCGGCAATGATATGATCCAGAAGATCCAGTCCGAAGGCTGGATGGACTTTGACGTCCTCATCACGACCCCGGATATGATGGGTATGGTTGGCCGTCTCGGTAAGATCCTTGGCCCGCGCGGCCTCATGCCGAACCCGAAGGCCGGCACCGTTGCTCCGGACATTGCACGTGCAATCACCGAAGCGAAGGCCGGTAAGATCGAGTATCGTCTCGACAAGACCAACATCATCCACTGCCCGATCGGCAAGATTTCCTTTGGCACAGAGAAGCTGACGGAAAACTTCAACACGCTGCTGGAAGCCATCAACAAGGCAAAGCCGGCTGCTGCTAAGGGCCAGTACATCCGTTCCTGCGTTGTTGCTGCAACGATGGGCCCGGGCGTGAAGATCAACCCGAACAAGGTTGGTTAAGATTCGTCTGAATCTTAAATTTAAGGCTTGACAGAGTTCTTCTGCCATGCTATAATTACAAAGCTGTTTACCTAAGACAGCAGGTGCACCGGTTTTCCGGGCTGAAAGGTTTTACCGCCTGCCGAGGGAGCGGAAAAGTTACTTTGTACTTTTTATGCCTTCCCGCGGTAAGTGGGAAGGCATTTTTAGTTTTCGCACCGAGGAAAATCGTTCATTTTGGCGCTTTTCCAAATCATAACTGAAAGGCGAGGTGAATATTTTGCCCAGTAAAAGCGTTTTGGAAACAAAGCAGGCAATTGTTGCTCAGCTGAAGGATAAGGTCGCTAACAGCGTATCCGGTGTTGTCGTAGACTACAAGGGTATCACTGCAGAGGCCGACACAAAGCTTCGTAAGGAACTGCGTGAAGCCGGCGTTGAGTACACTGTCGTTAAGAATACTCTTCTCAAGCGTGCTATCGAAGGCACCGAGATCGAGGGTATGTCCGAGGTTCTCGAAGGCACAACCGCTCTGGCTGTTTCTCACGAGGATCAGATCGCTCCGGCAAGAATCCTGAACAAGTTTGCAAAGGATTCCGACGGTAAGTTCGTGATTAAGTCCGGCTACATGGACGGTAAGGTCATGTCTCCGGCAGAGATCGCTGCAATCGCAGATCTCCCGAGCAAGGAAGGTCTTGTTCAGATGCTGCTTAGCGTTCTCGTATCCGGCCCGCGTGGCCTTGCTATTGCACTTAGTGAAGTTGCAAAGGCTCAGGAAACTGCATAAGTTTGCAGGATAATTTTCAATTTAAAATTTTAGGAGGATATTACAATGGCTGATATCGCAAAGTTTGTTGAAGAAATCAAGTCCATGACCGTTCTCGAGCTCAACGAGCTGGTCAAGGCTATCGAAGAGGAGTTCGGCGTTTCCGCTGCTGCTCCGGTTATGGTCGCTGGCGCTGGCGCTGCTGCTCCGGCTGCTGAAGAGAAGACCGAGTTCGACGTTGTTCTGAAGTCTGCTGGCGCAAACAAGATCAACGTTATCAAGGTTGTTAAGGAAGCTACCGGCCTGGGCCTGAAGGAAGCTAAGGCTATGGTTGACGAGGCTCCGAAGACCATTAAGGAAGGCGTTTCCAAGGACGACGCTGAGGCTCTTAAGACGAAGCTCACCGAGGCTGGCGCTGAGGTCGAGCTGAAGTAATTTAGCTTCACCTTATAATTGTCTGATTCAAGATCCGCAAATGCAGTTCGCTGTGTTTGCGGGTCTTTTTTCTTTTCGGCTATATGGTTTTCTGAAATATAATTTGGCAGCTTTATTCACAAAATAGTCATTGCTTTTTTGTTTTTGTCGGTCTATAATATGTTCATTCCTTAACAGTTCAAAAATGAACAATTCAGTTTTAAACTGTTTTTTGGAAATGGACATCGTTAAGAACTTTTGGCGATGTTCAGCAGTAAGCAACAGGAGGTGCGAGGAATGAAGCGAGACGAGCAAGCGTGTACGGCCGTGCCGTTTCACGACGGGCTTGCGGAGCACTTAACGCAGATCGCGCGCATCATCCATACGGAGCTGCGCAAGGTGCTGGCGGATGAAGACCTTTCCGCGGTGGAATCCGGTGTGATCATGTGCCTTTCCACAACAAAGGTCGATACGGCCGGGCGCATTGCGCGGCGCATGGGTGTTTCGCGCTCGTTGATGAGTAAGGCGGTAGACCACCTTGTGCGCGGCGGATGGATTGAAACAAAACCGGACCAAAGCGACCGTCGCATGGTACATTTGGTTTTGTTGCCGAAGGCCGAGCCGGCTGTTAAGCGGTGCAGAGAGCTGAAGCATGAATATTATGAAAAAATGTGCGCCGGTGTCAGCCCGGAAGACATGCAGGTCTTCCACCGCGTCATGGAGCAAATACGGCGAAACCTTGAAAACTTTACCGAGACAGGCAGATACCCGGAGATGAGAAAGGAGAAAACCGAATGAAATTGCTGAAAACGTACCTAAAGCCGTTTGCGGCGCTGGTGCTGGCGTGCATTCTGCTGCTTTTCGGGCAGGCGATGTGTGACTTGACATTACCGAACCTGATGAGCGACATTGTGAACACCGGCATTCAGCTTGGCGGCGTGGATGAGGCTGCACCTGCGGTTTTGAACCAACAGGCCGTTGACTTATTGACGCTGTTTATGAACGACGCGGAGGCGGGGACGTTCAAAAACGCCTACACGCCCGTGGAGCACGGCAGCGATGAAGAGACGAAGCTTGCGAAAACCTACGAGAATATCCAGGACATGGATGCGGTTGCTTTAAGCGAAGATGCAGACGTGCAGGCGGTGGGCGATGCCTACGGTAAGGCGGCGTATGCGTTCATGACGTTCCTGAAGGATTACGGCGCGCAGACCGGCCAGGCGGTGGACACCGAAAGCGGCGTGCAGGACATGGACATGCGTCAGCTTTATGCTGTTATCCCCATGTTACAGCAGATGCCGAAAGAGACGTTCAGCGAAGCGATTGATTCAGCCGAAAACGCGCAGTCGATGATCGGCTCGCAGGTGGGCGCAACGTTTACAAAGCTGTTCTATAAGGAACTCGGCGTCGATTTGGACGCAAAGCAGGTGCGCTACATTGTGATAAAGGGTCTCGAGATGCTCGGCATTGCGCTGCTCGGCGTGCTGGCGGCGATGCTCGTCGGCTTCTTCGCGTCGCGCATTTCGTCCGGCGTGGCAAAGCAGATGCGCAGCGATGTGTTCCGCAAGGTGGAAAGCTTCTCCAACACGGAGTTCGATAAATTTTCCACCGCATCGCTTATCACGCGCACGACGAACGACGTGACGCAGGTGCAGATGCTTATTTCCATGGGTCTGCGTTTGATGTGCTACGCGCCGATCATGGGCGTGGGCGGCATTATTTTCGCGCTGCAAAAAAGCGTTTCACTAAGCTGGATCATCGCGCTCGCGGTCATCGTTTTGCTGGGACTTGTCGTCGTACTTTTAAACGTTGCAATGCCGAAATTCAAGAGCTTGCAGCGTTTGACGGACAGATTAAACCTCGTCAGCCGCGAGAATTTGAGCGGCATGCTCGTGGTACGCGCGTTTACAAATGAGAAATTCGAGGAGGCGCGCTTTGATAAGGCGAATGAAGACCTCACCCGTACAAACCGCTTTACCCAGCGCGTGATGAGCGTTACAATGCCGATCATGATGCTCATCATGAATCTTGTCACGCTGCTCATCATGTGGGTGGGTGGGCACGCCATTGCGGAATCCACCATGCAGGTAGGCGACATGATGGCGTATATCCAGTACACGATGCAGATCATCATGTCGTTCCTGATGATTTCGATGATCTTCATTATGGTGCCGCGCGCCATGGTTTCCGCAGACCGTGTGCAGGAGGTGCTGACGACGGAGCTTTCCATTAAAGAGCCGGAAAACCCGGTTACACTCGGTAATGAAAGCGGTGAGCTGCGTTTTGACGACGTTTCCTTCCGCTACGGCAACGCCGAGGAAGATACCTTGAGCCACATTTCGTTTACCGCCAAGCCCGGCCAAACGACGGCGTTTATCGGCGCGACGGGTGCGGGAAAATCGACGCTCATCAACCTCATCCCGCGTTTTTACGATGTCACCGGCGGCGCAGTTTACCTGAACGGCAAGGATATCCGCACGCTTTCGCAAAAGGAACTGCGCGATAACATCGGCTACGTGCCGCAGAAGGCCATGCTGTTCTCCGGCACAATCGATTCCAACATCAAGTACGGCAAGGAAGACGCCGATGTGAACGAGGTGCTGGCAGCGCTCGATTGCGCACAGGCTACGGAATTTGTCAGCGAATTGCCGAACGGCGTGGAAAGCTCCATCGCGCAGGGCGGCAGCAACGTTTCCGGCGGCCAGAAGCAGCGCCTTGCCATTGCCCGTGCGCTCGTGAAAAAAGCGCCGGTGTATATTTTCGACGATAGCTTCTCCGCGCTCGATTTCAAAACGGATGCAAAGCTGCGCCGTGCGCTGACGAAATACACGGAAAACGCTGTCGTGCTCATCGTCGCGCAGCGCGTTTCCACCATCATGAACGCCGAGCAGATCATAGTGCTGGACGAAGGCAAAATCGTCGGCAAGGGCACGCACAAAGAGCTTTTGAAAACGTGCCCGGAATACCGCGAGATTGCGGAAAGTCAGCTTTCAAAGGAGGAATTGGCATGAGCGAACCGAAAAGAAACGCACCGCGTCCGCACGGGCCCGGCAGAGGCATGATGCCCACCGAAAAAGCCAAGGACTTCAAAGGCAGCTTTAAAAAGCTTATTTCGTATCTTTCCCCATTTAAGTTTAAAATACTCATCGTCGTCATTTTCGCGGCGCTTTCCACCGTGTTCACGATCGTCGGCCCGAAGATCCTCGCAAAAGCGACCGATGAGCTGACGGCCGGTTTGATGCGCATCATCACCGGCGCTGCGGAGGGCATTGACTTTGGCTATATTGCGAAAGTTTTACTGTTCCTTGTGGGGTTATATGCGTTGAGCGCGCTGTTCTCCTACATTCAGGGATTTACGATGTCCGGCGTTTCGGCGAAGGTCTCGTACAACATGCGGCGTGCCATTATGGAGAAAATCGACCGCCTGCCCGTCTCGTATTTTCACAAAACGAGTCAGGGTGACGTGCTTTCCCGCATCACGAACGATGTTGATACGCTCAGCCAGAGTCTTAACCAGAGCATCACGCAGCTTATCACGTCTGTGTGCTCCATCATCGGTGTGCTTATTATGATGCTTTCCATCAGCTGGCAGTTGACGCTTGTCGCACTGTGCATCGTCCCGATTTCTTTGCTGCTTGTCGGACGCATTGTGAAATCCTCGCAGAAATATTTCGTCGGCCAACAGGAATACCTCGGCGCGGTGAACGGTCACGTGGAGGAAATGTACGGCGGGCACGTCGTCGTGAAGGCGTTTAACGGCGAAGCGCGCTCCATGGAGAAATTCGAGTGCGAAAACGAAAAGCTCTATAACGCGGGCTGGAAGTCGGAGTTCCTCTCCGGCCTGATGCAGCCGATCATGGGCTTTGTGGGCAATCTCGGCTACGTTGTGGTGTGCATTTTGGGCGCATCTATGGCGGCAGGCGGCAGCATGACCATCGGCGGTATTCAGGCGTTCATCCAGTATCTGCGCAGTTTCACGCAGCCCATCACCCAGATGGCAAGCATCTCAAGTCAGGTACAGCGCACCATGGCGGCGGCAGAGCGCATTTTCAATTTCCTTGATGAGCCTGAGATCGTCGAAAAAACACCGAAATACACCGTGGAAAACAGCAATATCCGCGGCGACATCCGCTTTGACCATGTTTGCTTCGGTTACGAAGACACCGATGAGACTGTCATCCACGATTTCTCCGCCGATGTGAAAGCGGGCCAGAAGATCGCTATTGTCGGCCCGACGGGTGCAGGCAAAACGACTATGGTAAAGCTTCTCATGCGCTTCCATGATTTAAAATCCGGCAGAATTTACCTTGACGGCAAGGACATCACGGAGTTTGCCCGCGGCGACCTCAGAAAAGAATTCGGCATGGTTCTGCAGGACACGTGGCTTTACAGCGGCACCATCATGGAGAACATCCGTTACGGCCGCTTGGACGCGACGGACGAGGAGGTCATTCAGGCGGCAAAAGCGGCGCAGGTTGACCACTTTGTGCGCACGTTGCCGGACGGCTACAACACGATCCTCAATGAAGAAGCGACGAATGTCTCGCAGGGACAAAAGCAGCTGCTCACCATCGCCCGTGCGATTTTGTCCGACAGCCGCATCATGATCCTTGACGAAGCGACAAGCTCCGTCGATACGCGCACCGAGCTTTCCATCCAGACTGCGATGGATAACCTGATGCGCGGCCGCACAAGCTTTATCATCGCGCACCGCCTCTCGACAATCCGCAATGCTGACCTCATCCTCTGCATGAAGGACGGCGACATCGTGGAGCAGGGCACGCATGAAGAATTGCTCGCAAAAAACGGCTTCTACGCCAACCTCTACAACAGCCAGTTCGAGCACGCAGAGGAAAGCGCGTAAAACGCCTGTAAAACAAAACGAAGCTGTCTTCTCTGACAAAGAGAGGACAGCTTTTTTGGTGGTTTTGAAGATTGACAAATGCCTAAAAGGACGGCTACAATAACCGCATAAAGGGGGCGTTTGTATGTTTTTGGATGAACTGAAAAAGAGGAATGTGCCGCGTTTAAAATCACGCGCGGAGATGTTGGAGCTTTTGCAGCGGGAGGAATACGGCTGCTTGCCGAAGGCGCCGGAATCGTTCGTTTGGGAAGCGGAGCCCGGCGTTGCGGATAATTTCTGCGCGGGCAAGGCGACGCTGGAAAAGCTGACGTTTCGCGTTGTGGTAAACGGCAAAGATTTCGCGTTCCCGGTGTATTTGGCTGTGCCGACCGCAGAGGGGGCGCACCCGTTTTTTGTCCACATCAATTTCAGAAGCGATGTGCCGGACCGCTACATGCCGACGGAGGAGCTCATCGACAACGGCTTTGCGGTGCTTTCGTTCGGCTATGAGGATGTGACGCGCGACGACGGCGACTTCACCTCCGGCCTTGCGGGTGTTCTGTATGAAAACGGCAAACGCGCGCCGCATGACGCGGGTAAAATCGCACTGTGGGCGTGGGCGGCGATGCGCTGCATGGATTACGCCGAGCACGACGAGCGGTTGGACTGCGCAAAGTCCGTTGTGTGCGGGCATTCGCGCCTCGGCAAAACGGCACTGCTCACTGCTGCGCTGGATACCCGCTTCGCGTTTGGCTACTCGAACGATTCCGGCTGTGCCGGTGCGGCGCTGTTCCGCGGCAAAAAAGGCGAGCAGCTTGACGATATTTATAGGCAGTTTCCGTTCTGGTTCAGCGAATCGTTCGGGCAGTATGTCGGCAAAACGGACGCGCTGCCGTTTGACCAGCACTACTTGCTCGCGAGCATTGCGCCGCGCTATGTATACGTGGCGTCTGCGGCGGGCGACGACTGGGCAGACCCCGCGTCCGAGCTTTTGAGCTGCTATGCGGCGGCAGCGGGGGACAAGGAGGCATTTCCCTATGAAGAAACGTCGGAAGACTACGATTTTAACCTGCACGCGGGCCGCATCGGCTATCACCGCCGTCCCGGTCTGCACTATTTCAGCCGCGAGGACTGGAACCGGTTTGTTGCGTTTTTTGAAAGCAAGCAATAAGGCGGTGTATAGCAAACGGGCGGCATGCCGCCCTTGGGAGACTCCCTGATCGGGTCTCCCACAGACGGAACGTCCACCGGAAGTTCCGTCCTCCCATCTTGATTTTTGCGAACGCAATGAGATTTCGTTTTCTGCGGAAAGCGCCTCAGGGCTTTGCCCCGAGACCCTATAAACTTTTACGTTTATAAGACGTGAAAACGGCGAAATCCTGAACAGGACTCGCCGTTTTCTTATGCTTTATTTTAATTCTTGCGGTTGAAATTGATGAGGCAGCCGGCTTTGACGATCTTCTTTTCGTCTTCCGTCATCGGGGCGATGTAAAGCTCGATCTCCTTTACTTCATCGCCGAGCACATACGCTTTAATGCTCTGCATATCGCCGTCCATGGCGTCCAAAACGTTCGGGACGAGGATATAATCACCGATCTCGAAGGCGGGCTCATTCTTCATCTGGAACGGCAGCATGCCCCAGTTCATCACGTTGGAGCGGTAACGCTTGGTGGCATACTCGGAGCAGATATTCGCAAGGCCGCCCAAGACGCGCTGGCAGCTTGCTGCCTGCTCGCGCGCAGAGCCGTCGCCGGGCTTCACGCAGTAAATGACGCTGCCGATTTCGATTGTCTTTTCATCGACGTCGGGCAGGATGTTTTTCACTTTCCCGAGTGCGCTTTTCAGAGCTTCATCGCTTTGTGCTTCGCCCGCAAGTCTCGCTTTTTCGAGTGCACGGACATCCTTTGCACGCTGCACGTAACCGGGGTCGCGGCGGGAGAGTGTGAACTCCGCAAGCCCCAGTGGGTTGGAGCGGTACGAAGACGTTTCGCCGGACGGGATCAATTCGTCGGTCGTTGTGACCTTATCCATGATCTTTGAGCAGACGCGCAGCAGAATGTTCTGCGCAAGTGCCTCCTGCTCCGGCCAATCCTTGATGTTCGGGCCGTAGATGAGCTTATCCTCCGGCTCTGCCTTGCCGAAGCCGTTGTAAATGCGGGCGCGGTAGGAGGAATCATCGTAGTTGTATTCCGGCACTTCGTAGTTGTCCGCGTACTTTTCGGCGGAGGTCAAAATGCCGCCGTTTGCCGCCGTTGCCGCGATAGAACGTGCGTCCATGAGTGCGACGGCGCTCAGTTGGCCTGCGCCCGGCTTGGAGCCTTCGCGGTTCGGGAAGTTGCGTGTGGCGTGGCGGATGCTCAGCGCGTTATTCGCCGGTGTATCACCTGCGCCGAAGCACGGGCCGCAGAATGCGGTCTTCACGATGGCGCCCGTCGCCATGAGGTCGGAAATGGCACCCTTTGCGAGCAGGTCCATAAACACCGGCTGTGAGGACGGGTAGACGTCCAGTGTGAATTCGCCCTGACCGCACTGCGCGCCCTTTAAGATGTGCGCTGCCGCCATGACGTTCGTATATGTGCCGCCCGCGCAGCCCGCAATGATGCCCTGCTGCACCTGCAAACCCTTTGGGGTGATCTTATCCGTCAGACTGAATTCGATATCCTTGCCTTCCGTCAAGCGTGCGGCTTCCTTTTCTACTTCGCGCAGGATGTCGCCGAGATTCGCGTTCAATTCGTCAATCTCAAACGCGTTGCTCGGGTGGAATGGCAGCGCGATCATCGGCTTTACGGTGGAAAGGTCTACATAGACCAAGCCGTCGTAGTATGTCACGTCGGCCGGCTTTAACTCGCGGTAATCGTCCGCGCGGCCGTGCTTTGCAAGGTAGGCCTTCGTGTCGTCGTCTGTGCACCAGACGGAGGTGAGACATGTGGTCTCGGTCGTCATGACGTCCACGCCGTTGCGGTAATCGGTCGTCATGCTCTTGATGCCGGGGCCGACGAACTCCATGACCTTGTTTTTTACGTAGCCGTTTTTAAACACCGCGCCGATGATGGCAAGCGCGATGTCCTGCGGGCCCACGCCCGGGCGCGGCTTGCCGGTGAGGTACACCGCCACAACGCCGGGGTACGCGACATCGTACGTGTTTTCGAGCAGCTGCTTGACGAGCTCGCCGCCGCCTTCGCCGATGGCCATGGTGCCGAGCGCACCGTAGCGCGTGTGGGAATCGGAGCCGAGAATCATTTTGCCGCAGCCCGCCATGGCCTCGCGCATGTACTGGTGAATGACCGCCATGTGGGGCGGCACATAAATGCCGCCGTATTTGCGTGCGGCGGAAAGGCCGAACACGTGGTCGTCCTCGTTGATGGTGCCGCCCACGGCGCACAAGCTGTTGTGGCAGTTTGTGAGCACGTAGGGGATGGGGAACTTCTCCATGCCGGAGGCGCGCGCCGTCTGAATGATGCCGACGAACGTGATGTCGTGCGAGGCGAGCGCATCAAATTTTAAGCGCAGGTTCTGCATATCCTCTGCGGTGTTGTGCGCTTTTAAAATGGAATAGGCAATGGTACCCTGTTTTGCCGTGTCTTTTTGATAGGTCTCGGGTGCAGCGGCTTCCGGCACGATCTCTGTGCCGTTCACAAGGTAAACGCCGCCGTCATAAAGCTTTACCATATTCATTCACCGAAACTTCCGAAGGAGCCCGGAAGCAATCCTTTCTTTTAGCATTGCATGGCCGCGCAGAAAATCCTGCGCTTAGTTGCTTTCAGTATAGCATAATAAAGGCGGATTTGCAATTTGCATTTCTGCTTTTTCATTTTGTTCAAAAACGGTTCAGTCTTCCGCGATGACTTTTGCTGCGGCGGAGCCCGAAGCGGTCTTCCAAATGCGGATCATCGTCGGGATGCGGCTTTGCAGTTCCGAAACGTGAGAGATGATACCGACGACGCGCCCGCTTTGGCGGATGCTCTCGAGCGCACGCATGGCGGTATCGAGCGTGTCGGTATCGAGCGAGCCGAAGCCCTCGTCGATGAAAATGGAATCGAGCCGCACCGCGCCCGAGTAGCTCTGCACGACGTCCGAAAGCCCGAACGCGAGGGAAAGGGATGCCAAAAACTGCTCGCCGCCCGAAAGTGTCTCTACGGAGCGGCACGTGCCGCTCATGCCGTCCAAAACCTCAATGTCAAGCCCGCCGTAGCCCGCGCCGCTTTTGCCCTGCTTGTGCTGCAAGGCGTAGCGCCCGCGGCTTAAAACGGAGAAAAAGCGGTTTGCGCTCTGAATGGTCTCGTCGAGCATCATGCCGAGCACGTACTGCAAAAGCGGCACGCGCAAGGCGTTGCTGCGGCCGGTCACGTACCCCGCAAGCTTTGCTGCGCGGCTGTACTGTACGTCGAGCGCGGCGGCTTCCTCCGTGTATTGCTGCACGGCGGCGGCGCTTTCCGTAATGGTGCGCAGGTCGGAGCCAAAGCGCCCAAGCTGCACGGAAAGCGTCTGCGTTTCGGTGCTTTTTGCGTCCAGCTCCGCTTTGCTTTGCGGGAGGTCCTTTTCCGGCGCTGCGCCGAGGGCATTTTTCGCTTCCTTTGCGGCGAACATCTGCTGTGCGGCAGCTTTTACGGCCTCGTTTGCGGCAGAAAGCGTGTTTTCCGCGGCGTGGAACGCTTCCTCAAGCGCTGCGGTCTCCTGCTCGAGCACACGAATGCGCTTTTGTATTTCGGTCATCTCCAATGTGATTTGCGCCGCATCGCGCACGGCGTCCATGGCGCTTAATTGGCGGCGCTTTTCTTCCAAAGCGGCGCGGCAGGCGGCAAGCGCGGCGTTGTGGCGGCTCTCGACCTGCATAAGCGCTTCGCGTTCCGCTTTGAGTGTCTCAAGTTTCTTGTGTGCGGCCGGCGCCTGCGCTGCAAGCTTTTGCGCTTCGTTGAGCGCCGTTTGCGCCGCAATGTAGGCCGCGGTGAGCACTTCTTCGCTTTCTGTGATACTTTTTGCGGCATCGTTTGCGGCGTTTAATTGTGCGAAAGCGACCTCGTGCCGCGCTTTTGCGGCGGCGGCCGTCTGCTCGGCGCGGCTTTGCTCCTGCCGCAGGTCTTCAAGCTTTTTGCGCAGCGCATCAAGTTCTTCTTTCGTCGTTTCGCCTGCGCACGGCGCGGCGAGCACGGGGTGGTGCACCGCGCCGCAAACGGGGCAGGGCGTGCCGTCCGTGAGCCCTGTGGCGAGCGCGGCGGCGCTGTTTTGGTTCCACTTGGCTTCTGCCGCCGAGAGCAGCTTATCCTGCCCCACGACGGTCAGCCGCGCGGTGCGCGCCGCGTCTTCGGCAGCTCCCCACAATTTTTTGCACTGCGCTTCGGCTTTGGCGGCGTCACTGCGCGTTTTCAGCGCGGCAAGCTGTTCGCTTAAGATGGTCTGCGTCTGTAAGAGCGACGCGAGCCGGTCTTTTGCGGCATCGGCCTTTTCGGTGAATGCTTCGCCTACCGCGATTCGCCGCAGCACCTCCGGCAGCTTTTGGCGGTCGTCCTCTGCCTGCTTCTGCACGGCGCGTTCGCGCTCCTCCTCGGCGCGCAGTTCGTTTAAAAGCTGCTCCTTTTGCAGGCTGCGTTCCTGCTCTGCGCGCAGCTGTTCGCTTCGTTTTAAAAGCGTGTCCTTTTCGGCGGTCAGCTTTGTAAGTCCCGCGCGGTTCTGCTCGGCGCGCGTATACTGCGCTTTGGCGGAAGCTGCCCGCGTTTCGGCGGTTTTCAGCTGCGCTTCGGCATCGGTCTCGGCTTTTTGGCACTGCTCAAATTGCAGTGCACGGGTGTATTGCTTTTGTGCGAGAGTCAGTGCTTCTTTCGCGGCGGCGAGCGCTTTTTCGGTTCGTGCGCATTCTGATCGAAGCGCTTCTGTTTGCACGGCGAGCGCCTCGGCGGTCTCCGCGCCATGCTTTTCGAGCAGCGATTTCAGTTTTGTCTCGCATGTTTCGCGCTTTGCGTACAGCTTTTTTTGGCGCTCCGTAAATTTCATCGCGATGCGTTCCCATAGCTCGCAGGAGAAAAGCGTTTTCAAAATGGCTGCTTTTTCGGTAGAATTCGCGCGCAGAAGCTGCATGAATTTGCCCTGCGGCAGCACGATGACCTGCGAAAATTGCTCGGCGGTGAGGGAAAGCAGGTTTTCCGCGTATCCTGTCACATTGCGCGCCGCACCCGAAGCGGCAAGCGCCCAGCCGTCTGCCGTGCGGCGCTTGCACTCGTTTTCTTCCTCGGTGATAAAATCGTCGCTGCCGCGCTTTTTGCGGCGGTACAGCGCGCGGCGGAAGCAATATTCGTCTTCGCCGAGCGCAAAATGATAGACGACCTCGGTGCGGTCGCTGTCCGCGGCGGCAAGACAACGCATATCTTGAAACGTGCGCCGCCCGCCCGTCGATTTATAAAAGAGCGCGATGCTCATGGCGTCGAGCAGCGTCGTTTTGCCGCCGCCCGTCTGTCCGGTGATGAGGAACAGCCCCGCTTCGTTCAGCTTTTCAAAATCGATGACGGTGTGCTCCAGATACGGCCCAAACGCCGAAAGCTCCAAACGGATCGGTCTCACGTTGCATCGCCCTCCAGTTCCTTTAGAATTTCCGCAAGCAGCGCTTCGTCCTCCGGCTGCGCTTCCTCACCGCAGACCTCCTTTAAAAAGCCGCGGAAAAGCTCCGCGCGGCTGCGGCTGTGCAGATCGGCTTCCGCCTGCGTGCCTGTGTGCTGCTTTAAAAACCACGTGCTGCGCACGCCGAGTACATTCGGGTAATAGGGGCGCAGTCGGTCGGCCGGGCGGAAAACCGGCTCGTCGTCGGTGAGCAGAATTTCCACATAGTCTTCATTGGGCGCCGCCTGTCCGTTTTCGAGCAGCGCCGCAAACGTACCCTCTATGCGCTTTACGTCGTGCAGAGGGGTTACGGGGATGCACGTTGTTTCCACCGTGTCGCCGAGCGTGACGAGCGTCATGCTTTTTTTCTGGTGCGCTTCGTCTACGGAATATTTGAGCGGTGAGCCCGCGTAGCGCGCCGTGTCGCCTGCCCTTTGCGCCGCGTGCAGGTGCCCGAGCGCCGCATAGTCAAACGGGGAGAAGACATCCGTCGGCACATCGCCCGCGCCGCCAACGAAAATGCGGCTTTCGGAATCGGAGGTGGAGGCCCCCGCCGCAAAGCAGTGCGCGACCAAAACGTGCTTTTTCGCGGGGTCAAACGCCTTTTCCATTTTTTCCACCGCCGCGCGCATGCAGGCCCCTGCACCGCGCAGCGTTTCATCGCCTAAAAAATCGCGCATCTGAGCGTTTTCAAAGTACGGCAGCGGGAAAATCTGTATGTTGCCGATCTCGACCGGCGTAAACGCGTCTTTAAGCTCCGTGATGATATGGATGCCGTGCCGCGCAAGCAGGTTTTTGCCCACCGCAATGCGGTCCGGGCTGTCGTGGTTGCCGGAAATGATGACGGCGGGGATGCTCCGTTCGCACAGCGCATCGATGAGCTCGTCGAATAAATGAATCGCGTCGACCGAGGCAATCTGCCGGTCGTACAGATCGCCCGCAATGAGCAGCGCATCGGGCTTATATTCATCCAGCGCAGGCAAAAGCGACTGCCGCACAAAATGCCGCTGGTCATCCATTAAGCTGCGACCGTACAAAAGCCTGCCGAAGTGCAGGTCTGCAATATGTAAAAGCTGCATAGCGTCTCCTTTTAAATTTTTAATCTGACTTTTTTCTGAATTTGCCGGCGAGCACCTTTTCAGGGGTGCCAAACCGTGCTATAATAATAAAATAGTTAACAGTATTATATCATGTCCGTTGGAGGATAAACAGTGAGAAAACATAAATTTTTATCGATATGCGCAAGCGTTTTGCTGTCGCTTTCCGTTTTGACGACCGGCGTTTTGGCCGATACAGCCGAAAGCACCGCGAGCGAAACTTCCACAGCTTCCGATACCTCGACTTCGGAAACGAATACTACGACAAACACGGTCGTGGCCAAAAGCAGCGAAATGGGCTTTCCGTGCGATAAGCTCGCAGACCCGAACAGCGCTTCTATTTATATGGTGAGCCTCGACACCGATACCGTTGTCTATACATATAATCCGGACGAGCGCCGCCCCATGGCTTCCATGACGAAGATCATGACGTATATCGTCACGGCGGAAACGGTCAGCGACCTGCAAAACACGCGCACTACGGTGCCGGAAAGCGTTGCAGAGGAGCTTGAGGGCACGGGCTCGTCTTTGGCGGAAATTCAAACGGGCGAAAGCTTTACCATCTATGAACTTTTGAACCTGATGATGGTGCCATCCGGCAATGATGCCGCGCTGACGCTTGCAAAATATGTGGATTCTTTGAATATCACGGCCGACGACCCGCAGTATGACGAAGACGGTGACGGCAAAATGAGCTGTGTGGAGCTGATGAACAAGAAGGCCGCGGAGCTTGGCTGCACGAACACGCATTTTGTGAACCCGCACGGCCTGTATGATGAAAACCACTACACCACCGCGCGCGAGATGGCGACCATTACGGAGTATGCGCTGACAATGCCGTATTTTACGGACGTCACCTCGCAGACGTATTACACGCAGCCGCCGACGAACATGACAAGCGAGGAACGCACCGTCACCACAACGAACCGCATGCTTTTGAGCTATGACGATGAGTATTACACCTATGCCACCGGCGTAAAGACCGGCTCCTTGAATGAATCCGGCTACTGCATTTCCGCCACGGCTACGTATGACGGGTACAGTTACCTTGTCGTGTGCATGGGCAGCCCGTATATCGACAGCGAGGGCAACCATATCGATTATCACGGCGAAATGTACGATGCCGCGACGCTGTTCCGCTGGGCATTTTTGAATATCGAAAACAAAACGCTCGTTACGGACGGCGAGCTTCTCGGCGAGGTGAGCCTCAAATACGCGTGGGGCAAAGACCGCCTGCAGGTGCTGGCGCAGGGCAATCTCACCGCAACACTGCCGAGCAGTCTGGAAAGCGGCGCCATCACCACAAAGCTCGATCTGCCCGAAAGCGTGAAAGCGCCCATCAAAAAGGGCGATTACGTCGGTACCGCTACGTTCTATTATAACGGCACGGAGCTTTCCACCGTTGCGCTCGTCGCCGCGGAAAGCGTGGAGCGCAGCGAAATCGTGCAGGTTTTGCAGCAGGGGCAGGAGGTGCTCACCTCCACGTGGTTTATTGTTACGGCCACCATTTTGCTGGTCTTGGCTGCCGCGTATGCTATCCTTGCCATCCTGATGAACCGTAAAAACAAAAAAGTCCGCCGCGTAAAGAAATACAGAGATTTATAAGTACAGAACAAAACCCCGATCCGTTTCATGTGCGGAATCGGGGTTTTCACGTTCACGGAGCGAACAATTCACTTGCCGTAAGGCAAATTTCACCATAATCTCCTACGTTCTCACCTGCCGGCTCGGTCGGGGCTGGGCAGTCGCCACCGGTTTGTTTTTAGTGAAATATTTTGCTGACGCAAAATGTGAAATAACGCTTCGCACACAAGTGTGCTGTGCATTGTGATATATTGCGTCTTCGCCGCAATATGAAATGAAATAAATCTCCTCACGCCCGCAGGCATTTCACAACAACCGAAGGTTGTTCTTTTACGTGCGAAGCACATTTCACAAATCTCGAAGAGATTTATTTCACTCCAAAGGAAAAACCTCATTCGTTTGAATGAGGTTTTTCCTTTGGTTGCGGGGGCAGGATTTGAACCTACGACCTTCGGGTTATGAGCCCGACGAGCTACCGAACTGCTCCACCCCGCGATATATTCACTTCTCAAGTGCTCAATTATTATACAACAGCTAAACGAAAAAAGCAAGTGTTTTTTTAAAAAAATTTAAAAATTCGTAAAGTGCTGTATTTTGTATGAAAGCGCGGTAAAGGAGGTCGAACACATGGACGCTTTATAAGGCTTTGCCTATGTGCGAGATGTTAAAAATAACCCGGTGTTGCCGGGAGCCCATAGGGGGTGAGGGAAACCACATGAACGGTGAGGAAATTTATTTCTCTTTCGCCAGCATCTCCGAGAGTCGCTTTTTCACGGTCGTGTACTTCTTTTCGGGAATGGGCAAAGTGGTGCCGTTTATAAGCGTCAAATGAAAGCGGGTGATTTCCGTCACGCGGTCGGGGTTCACAAGGTAGCTTTCGTGGCAGCGCAGAAACAGTCCCGGGTAGCGCTTATCGATCGCCGTCAGTCGCTCGGTCGATTCCCGTATGTCGTTTTGTGTGTGAATATAGGTGTGCATACCACTTGTTTCTAAGTAATCGATATACGCGGGGCGCAGGTACAGCATGGCTTTGTTCGCGCCCTTTAAAACGATGCGCGGCGCGCGGTCCTCGCCGGAAAGCACCGCCACGCGCACACGATCTTCTCCATAGTGCACGGGGTAGATCACATCGCGGTCATCGTAATCGAGTGCATTGGAAACGTGACACACGCGGATGAACGGCTGCCCGCCTTCCACCACCCACGAAAGCTGAACGCGCTGCTTTACACGCTGCATGCTGTTGTCCGGCCAAATGGTGTCTACGTCATAAAACAGCAGCACCTCAAGGACCTTGCTGCTGGGCGTCATGAGCGGCACGGTCACAAGGTCGTGCATCTCAAAGCGCAGGTTGTGGTGCTCTTCGGCAAACGTCTCGATGAGCGTTTCGCGCGTGCGGATAATCTGCGTATTTGCCGGGCCGATCCACAGCACGTCCGGGTGGCAGGCCGCCAGAAACGGCTCGATCTCATTATTGTAATACCGCGTTATAATGTCGGCGGAAAGCTGCAGCAAAGCTTGTGTAGTCATAGAGCACCTCGCAAAAAAACGTCTTATTTGTCGAAAAACAAGTTATATTTATAAATTATATTGCAATACCCTGCTAAAATCAATACAATTTTTAAAAAACCATGAGACCGGCAGAAATTTCTATGGGAGCGTAAGCTGTTATTCTGATCTCATCTATTCCGATTTGATCAATCTGCCAAGGGCAATACCGCGCACTGTCGAAAGTTTTATGTGCGGTATTGTCCCTTTTTATCGGGAATGCAAGGCGTTTTTCCCTTTACGGAATTGACGAATGCGGCGATTCATATTATACTTATTTTTATAGATATTTTCCCGAAAAACAAGGAGGAAACGACCCTATGGAATATACCCCCAAGCGTTTTCACTGCCCTGCCTGTGGCTTTGAGCCGGCGGAAAACGTGCCCGAAAAAGAATATGCCCACTGCCCGTGCTGCCTTACCGCCATCCATGAAGCGGACAGCGAGGGCTACGAATGCGGCGGCAAGCTACAGCCCATTTCCATTTGGGTGAAGCCCGATGACAGCTGGGAGATTTTAGGCCGGTGCAGCCTTTGCGGCGAGATTGCCTCTACGCCCGTTTCGGACGAGGACGACCCCGTTTTGCTGCTTTCCATTGCCGGGCGGCCGCTTTCCATGCCGCCGTTCCCACTGGAAAAAATAGAGGAGCTTACCCGCATGATGGGCGGCGCGGGCGACAAAGGAGGATATGACCGTGAACCGTGAAAATAAGCGCAGAAAATACGAAAAAGGCTACTACAAAAAACATGCGTGCTTAGACCCGTTCACGTGCAAGGTCTGCGGGCGCGAAATTCTGCCCGAGGGCGCAGGCAGTGACCACCGCAACCATTGCCCGTACTGCCTTTCGAGCGTCCATGTGGATAACGAGCCCGGCGACCGCGCATCCGCGTGCCACGGCGTCATGGAGCCCATCAGCGTGTGGGTGCGCAAAAACGGGGAGTGGGCTGTCATTCACCGCTGCACGATTTGCGGCAAAATGGGCTCTAACCGCATTGCGGCGGACGATAACCCCATGAAGCTGATGGCTTTGGCCTTGCGTCCCTACGGCAGCCCGCGTCTCGACCCAAAGCGCATCAAAAACATGGTGAAAACCATGGAAGACAAAGCATAAGAGACGATAAACGCGACCATAACCCGAGCTTCACGTTCACGTAAACGCGTACCCTGTACGCTTAAAAGGAGCCAATATGTCTCAAAATTACAGCTATTTTGCGCATAAAGAATGCGAGTATTTTCCCTGCCACAAGGGCGCGGACCCGGAAAATTTCAATTGCCTTTTCTGCTACTGCCCGCTTTACGCTTTGGGCCGCAACTGCGGCGGCGCGTTTCAATATAAAGAAAACGGCATCAAGGACTGCACGAACTGCCTTTTTCCGCACCGACGCGAAAACTACCAAAAGGTTATCGCGCGCTACAAGGATATTCTGGGCGTATTAAAACGGCTGGAAGCGGAAAACAGAACCGAAAGCGGGGAGAACGCATGACGCTTACGCAAATTCAATATGTGCTTGCCGTGGCGGAAACGGGTACCATCAGCGCGGCGGCAAAGCGGCTTTTCATCGCGCAGCCCAGCCTCACCGCGTCGATTAAGGAGCTCGAAAACGAATTGCAGGTCACGCTTTTCCGCCGCACGAACAAGGGCGTGACCTTAACGCCGGAGGGCGAGGAATTTCTCGGCTACGCGCGGCAGGTGAACAGCCAATTAGACCTTATGCGTGAGCGGTATTTCGGCGGCGCGCCCGTGCGCAGACGTTTTTGCGTTTCCACGCAGCACTATTCGTTCGCAGTGGAGGCCTTCGTGGCGCTTTTAAAGGAGCACGGCGGCGAAACGTACGATTTTCACCTGCGCGAAACGCAGACGTATGAGATCATCGAGGACGTGGCGTTATTAAAAAGCGAAGTCGGCGTTTTGTATTTAAACCCGTTCAACGAGACGGTCTTAAAAAAGACGATTAAGGCGCACGGGCTGGGATTTCACCCGCTGTTCAAAGCGGGGCCGCACGTGTTTTTGGGTGCAGAAAATCCCCTTGCAAAGCGAAAAAGCGTCACACTGGAGGACTTAGCGCCGTACCCGCGCCTTTCCTATGAGCAGGGCGACCACAATGCGTTTTATTTTTCCGAGGAAATTCAGAGCACGCTTGAGTGCGCCAAAGACATCCACGTCTGTGACCGCGCAACGCTGTTCAATCTGCTCATCGGGCTGAACGGCTACACCATTTGCAGCGGCGTCATCAACGAGAGTCTAAACGGCAAAAATATCGTCGCCGTGCCGCTCAATCTTGACGATTACATGGAAATCGGCTATCTCACGCGCGAAAACGTGGAGCCGAGCTTGTTTGCGCAATATTATATCGACGCTTTAAAGAAGTTCACAATGCAATAATGCAAACCGAAAGTGGCTTGTCATAGCAAAAACCTATGGCAAACCGCTTCTTTCTTGTATTTTACAAGGCGAAAATTTGCCTGTATACTGTAAGCACAAACTCAAACAGCAGGTGATCAACATGAAAAATATCAAACTTCCGTACCGTTACGATTATGTCGGCAGCTTTCTGCGCCCGGATGATTTGAAGAAGATTCGCGCCGATTATGAAGCCGGCAAAACCACTTACGAAGCACTGAAGGAAGCCGAAGACACCGCCATTCGCGATCTTGTCGCAAAACAGAAGGCGGCGGGTTATAAGCTGCTCACCGACGGCGAATTCCGCCGCAAGACATGGTATCTCGACTTTATGTGGGGGTTTGAGGGCGTCAGCCACGCCGCGCCCAAGGGCGGCATCCCGTTCCACGATGTCCTTGCGGTCGTCGATGACACGTACCTTACGGGCAAATTAAAGCTGACGGGTACGCACCCTTTTGTGGAGCACTTCCAGTTTGTGCAGGCGCTTGAGGACGAAAACACCGTCGCAAAGCAGACCATTCCGTCTCCGGCACAGTTCTACGAGCAGATGATCTTCCCGATGAACGCGGAGACGACGAATAAAATCTACCCGAACCGCGAAGAGCTGCTCGAGGACGTTGCAAAGATCTATCGGGCGTTCATCAAGCAGCTCTACGACGCAGGCTGCCGCAACCTGCAGCTTGATGACTGCTCTTGGGGCGTTTGCGTAGACCCCGCCGCGCCGTTTGTGTTCGGCGTGGAGCCGGAAAAGATGGGCGACATCATGGATCAGCTTTTGAAGGTCAACAACCTCGCACTTGAGGGCAAACCGGATGATCTCACCGTTGCAACCCACATTTGCCGCGGCAACTACAATTCCTCCTGGGCCAGCCGGGGCGGCTATGAGCCGGTCGCAGAGCGCCTGTTTGCGCATGAAAATGTCGATGCCTATTATCTGGAGTTCGATGACGCGCGTTCCGGCGGTTTTGAGCCGCTGCGCTTCGTCACACCGGGCAAAAAAGTCGTTTTGGGACTGATTACGTCCAAGCGCCCGGAGCTTGAGGATAAGGACGCCGTCATCGCACGCATTCACGAGGCTGCAAAGTATGTGCCGCTCGGGAACCTCTGCCTCAGCCCGCAGTGCGGCTTTGCTTCCTGCGAGGTCGGTAACAAGCTCACGGAAGAGCAGCAGTGGGCAAAGCTCGCGCTTGTAAAGGAGATCGCCGAGGAAGTCTGGGGCAAGTGATTTCTATTTCAATACCCATCGATCAAACAGGATTTCAAGAACCGCGCAGCGCCGAAAACGCCCTGCGCGGTCTTTTTTTGAAAAGATGTCCGCCAAAATCACAAACAAATGTTCTAAATTGACTTGACATTTGCGGCGGAATCCTTATAATAAACAGTAAGAGGACGACCTGCCGCACCGGGTCGTATTCGTAAAATATCGCTGTATGCCGTCGGCAGAGGAGCTTTTGCTTTTCTGACCGGCGGCTTTTTGATAGCGAAAAGGGGATGGACACGTGAAAAGGAACGCAAACGGAGGTGCAGGCGTATAAACAGGGAAGACAAGTGGAAAGATAACGCGTATTTGTTTTACAAAATGCCTAAAGTGCTTTTTGAAGACCCGGCGTATAAAAAGCTTTCGGATGGCGGCAAGCTTTTGTACTGCGTGCTTTTAAACCGCATGGGGCTTTCCAAAAAGAACGAATGGCGCGACGAAAACGGCAAGGTGTATATCTACTATACAAACCGAAAGCTGCGCGAGCTTTTCGGCTGGGGACACGATAAGGTGACGGGACGCTATAAAGAGCTGGAACGCGCCGGGCTTATCCGCCGCCGCAAGGATAAGATCGGCGGGCCGGATTCGATTTATGTGCTGCCGCTGCCCGAGGTGAGCGGGTTTTCCGCACCGGGCAGTTCGGCTTTGCAGCAGCCCCCTTTGCGGGAAATCAGCGCCGACCCGTGCGACGATTTCGCAGCAAGTAAGACTGAATATAAAAAGACAGAAATAAGAGAGAACGATCTATCTGCGGATGGATATGATGCGACTTTCTTTTCTAATCGTATTAAGGGAAATATCGATTACGACATTCTCTCGGAATACAAAGTAGACAAAGCGAAGCTTGATGAGCTCATCCGGCTGATGACGGATGTTTGCTGCGGCACAGCACCCATGGTGCGCATCGGCGGCAGCGAATACCGCAGGCAGGACGTTGCAGAGCGCTTTTTGAGCTTGGATGACGCGCATATCGAGTACGTGATGGATAAGCTGGAAAGCGGCACGGCAAACGTGAAAAACATGCGCGCGTATGCGCTGACCGTGCTTTATAACGCCCCTGCGACGATGGAGCTTGACCTTGAGCGGCAGCTGCGGCATGATTTTGCCTGCAATGCTTAATTTTCATTTTTCAGCGCGAAAATGAGAAGCGGGAGAAGGACAGGGGAGAGAATATTCTCTCCCGCGCGGCGCAAAAAACTGCGCATTCTTGCAAAAATTGACACGCATAATGCTCCTTTCATCATGCACAATAAGAACAACAAACGCGAAAAAAGCAGTGCGGCGCAGCGTGAAGCGCCGCCGAAAAAAGGAGAATGAAACATGAACAGCAGCAATAAGACGATGGTACCGGAAGCACAGGACGCGATGAACCGCTTTAAGATGGAAGCCGCAAACGAAGTCGGCGTCAACCTCAAGCAGGGCTATAACGGCGACCTCACCTCCCGCCAGGCGGGCTCTGTCGGCGGCCAGATGGTCAAAAAGATGATCAAGTCCTACGAAGAAAGCATGAAGTAAAAGACATTTAGGCAAATCGGGGACGTCCGGCAGCGGGCGTCCTCTTTTTGCGGTTTTATTCATAGTCTTCAATCAGCTTGCAGGCTTCCGAGAGCGTTTCGACACGAATGCCGCGGGCGAGCAGGCGGCGGTCTTCCTCCGTAAGGCTGCTAAGCGGCGTTTCAATGCAGTAAATGGGCACATCGTTTCCGTCTTTGAAAACAGCCACGCAGCCGTTATAGGCGCGCACGGTGAAGAATGTTTCGTATTCCTTAAAATTTGCTGAATTTGCGGCGCTCTCCCGGTCGGTTTCTTGACTTGCCGCATCGTTTGGGCTATAATAAACGGAAGAGTCGCTTTCTGCTTTTGCGGGGTCTGCCGTAGCTTCCCGGGCATCGCGTGCGGAAAACACGGAGAGCGTGCACAGCGCGGCGAAAAGGATAAAGATCGCCGCCCATGCGCCGTACCGCTGCCGAGCGGCGTGCATAAGGGACTCAAGACGCATTTTCATGACTATACATCCTTTCTAAGTAGGATTTGCCCTGCGGCTTTAGTATCGCCAAGGTTTGCCAATTTATGCAGACAAAGTGCGCTTTTGCCGCGCAATTTGATTTTTCAGGAGGTCAAACGTGCTGAAAAAAGACATCAATAAGTACAACACGGCGCAGCCGAGCGGAAGACCCATGGGCCGTACAGACGGCGAAACGGCCCGCGCGGCCGGCAGCACGGCACATGCGGTGCTTACCATGTTCGGCAAGCTCCTCAAGACGGTGCTTTGCATCTGCATCATCACCGGTTGCCTTGTGGGCTTGAGCGTGGCGGCCGTCATTTGGAGCTACCACGGTGTGGAGATGAACGCAAGCCTTGCTTCCTTTAAACTGAAGGAATCGAGCTTTATGTATGTGACGGATTCCCTGCACATAGACAGCGTGGACAATGCGGAATGGACGCAGCGCCTGCGCTATAACGCCGAAGAGATCCGCACGCGCGTTGATTTCACGCAGATTCCGGACATTATGAAGGAAGCGATGATCTCAATCGAAGATAAGCGCTTTTACGAGCACCACGGCGTAGACTGGAAGCGTACGTTAGGCGCGGTATACGGCATGGCGACCGGCAACGATACCGCCGGCGGCTCCACCATCACGCAGCAGCTTATCAAGAACCTGACGGGTGAAAATCAGGTGAGCGTCATGCGTAAGGTGAAGGAAATCTTCATGGCGCTGAACCTTGAAAAGAAGTATACTAAGGATGAAATTCTCGAAGCATACCTGAACCTTGTCAACTACGGCAACGGCTATTACGGCGTGGAAGCCGCGGCAAAGGGCTACTTCGGCAAGGACATTTGGGACTGCAACATTGCGGAGTGTGCGACCATTGCCGCGACGACGCAAAACCCGGCCGCGCTGTGCGTGTTCTACCACCCGGAGGCGAACCGCAAGCGCCGCGAGCTTGTCATCTCCGAAATGTACGACCAAGGGCGTATCACGCGCGCGGAGTACGACGAGGCGATGGAGCAATCCGCAAACCTGAAGCTGCGCGGCGTGGACTTTGAAATGGACGACGAAGAAGAGGAGACCGATACCCAGAGCGTTTCCACCGAGGTGTGGAACTGGTATGAGGAAGAGGTGTTCAACGACACCGTTGACCTGCTTATGCAGTATGCAAACCTCGACCGCGACATGGCAATCGACCTCATTTATAACGGCGGTCTCAAGATCTACTCCGCCGAATATGTGCCGATGCAGGAGGCGTTTGAAAACTACCTGAAAAACAACTGGCAGGAGTTTACGAGCGACAGCGGCATTTGGAGCGGCGTGTGCCTGATGGAGTATGACGGCAGAATCCTCTGCGTGAACACGAACCAGGCAAACGATGACAACGAGCTTTTGAAAAAGACCGGCAACCGCGTGCAGAACAACGTTTCGTACTCCACGAACCAGCCGGGTTCTTCCATTAAGCCCATCAGCGTGTATGCGCCGGCGTTGGAGAACAATCTCATCACGTACGGCTCCGTGCTGAAGGATGAGCCGCTGCCGAACTACTTTGATGACGGCAGCGCGGGCCCGAACAACTTTGAAGGTACGTTCGCCGGTACGGTGAATGTGGATCAGGCCATTACGGAATCTCTGAACGCCCCGGTGGCACAGCTCATCAACCAGATGTCGCCGCTTGTAAGTTACCAGTTCCTCACGCAGAACCTGCACATCACGTCGCTTTCGGAGGAAGACTCCTACAACGTCGGCGGCGTGGCCATCGGCGGTTTGACAAACGGTATCTCTGTACGCGAGATGACCGGCGCGTACCAGATCTTCGGCAACGGCGGCAAGTATTACACCCCGTACACCGTGTACCGCATTGAGGATAACGAAGGCAACGTGATCTACGATTACCAGCAGAATCACAGCGAGGAGCAGGCAATCTCGTTTGATACGGCGACCATTATGAATAAGCTGCTGCACCTGCCGATCAACGGTACGGACACGGATGCATACCCCACGGCAAATATGGTGCGCCGCGACGACCTTGACCAGATCGGCAAGACCGGTACGACCGAAGACAGCAACGACGTGTGGTACATGGGCGGCACGACCGCTTTCGTGTGCGGCATCTGGAACGGCCACGAATATAAGGAAGAGATTTACGACACGAACAGCGCGAAGAAGATGTACAACGGCATCATCGACTGGATGGAAGCGAACTACTACGACTTCCTCCACAGCGGCAGCTATGTGCTGAGCGACAATGTGGTGCAGCTTTCCTACTGCCGCGACAGCGGCCTGCGCCCCGGCCCGAACTGCGTGCACATTGCAAACGGCTGGTATTCACAGAACAACATTCCGAGGACGTGTGACGGAGGATCCGACCACATTGCAAGGACGAGCGCCACGGCAACGCCGTCGCCGAGCATAGAGCCGAGCATGGAGCCGAGCCCGTCCCCGAGCGAGGAGCCTACGGCATCGCCGACGGCGGAGGCCACGCCGACCTTGGCCCCGACCGCAACGCCGGCCCCGACGCCGGAGCCTACCCCGGAACCGACGCCGGAGCCTACCCCGGAACCGCCGGTAGAGCCTACCCCGGAACCGCCGACAGAGCCGGAAACACCGGCGGCGTAAAGCGGTTTGCAGAATGCAGACCATGATAAAAATTTAACGTGTATTATGCAGGACTCACTCATTTTAAGAGTGGGTCCTGTTGCTTTTTGTACGAGATAGATCAAAATAAGAAAAAGGGGGAAAGGAAAGAAATTTGGGTTGAATTTTGCCGAAAAGTGTGCTACACTGTTTATCGACGCAATACAAACGTACTTAGGTGGTGGACAATGGAAAATACATCGTTTCTTTTGATCGACGAATCCGTTCTGCCGGAGGTATACCAGAAGGTCATCCGCGTGAACCAGCTTCTGGAGACCGGCGAAGCCTCAAACACCTCAGAGGCGGTCAAGATGGCGGGCATCTCCCGCAGTGTATATTATAAGTATAAAAACGCCGTTTTTCCGTATACAAAAAAGGAAACGGGCTCCATTATGACGGTGCAGGTCGTGTTAAACGACAAGCCCGGCGTGCTTGTGAACCTTTTGACGGTATTCTATAAGGCGAACGCGAACATTCTGACCATTAACCAGAATATTCCGGTGAAGGGCAAAGCGTTCGTTTCGGTCTCGGCGCGAAGCGAAAACATGAGCATTGAGATTGATGAGCTTTTGAAGCGCCTTTTTGAGGTGCAGGGCGTTATTAAGATTGACAGCATCGTCGGTTAAATCCGCGTGGAAAGGAAAATGGAAATGGCAAACATAGCAGTTCTCGGCCACGGCGTGGTCGGCTCCGGCGTTTTGGAGGTGCTTACCTCTCACGCGGCGAGCATCGCGAAGCGCGCGAAGGAAGAGATCCATGTTAAATATATTCTGGACTTAAAGGAGTTCCCGGGCCTGCCGTACAGCGACCGCTTTACGAAGGATTTCAACGTCATTTTAAATGACCCCGAGGTGCAAATCGTCGTGGAAGTGATGGGCGGCCTGCACCCGGCGTATGACTTTGTGAAGGCGTGTCTGGAAAACGGCAAGAGCGTTGTGACCTCCAATAAAGAGCTTGTGGCACAAAAGGGCGCGGAGCTCCTTGCAATCGCGCAGGCGAATAACCTCAACTTCCTGTTTGAGGCGAGCGTCGGCGGCGGCATTCCGATCATCCGCCCCATCAGCCAGTGCCTTGCCGCAAACGATGTAACGGAGATTGCCGGTATTTTGAACGGCACGACGAACTTCATTTTGACGAAGATGATCCGCGAGCAGATGAACTTTGAAGACGCTTTGAAGCTTGCACAGCAGCTTGGTTACGCGGAGCGCAACCCGAGCGCCGATGTGGAGGGCCTGGACGCCTGCCGCAAGATCTGCATTTTGGCGTCTTTGGCGTTCGGCACGCACGTGTACCCGGATTCCGTTTACACAGAGGGCATTACGAAGATCACGCTGCAGGACGTCGATTTTGCAGACGTTTGGGGCGGTGTTATTAAGCTCATCGGCTCTGTGAAAAAGCTCGAAAACGGACAGGTGCATATTATGGTTTGCCCGATGTTCGTGCACCGCGGCAGCCAACTTGCGAGCGTGGACGATGTATTCAACGGCATTATGGTGCGCGGCGACGCGACGGGCGACGTGGTGTTCTACGGCAAAGGCGCGGGCAAGCTGCCCACGGCGAGTGCCGTTGTGGCGGACGTCATCGACTGTGTGAAGCACTTTAAGGCGCGCAAGTACCTCTTCTGGGAGGATGCAAAGCCGAACTACGTGGCGGATTTCGGCAGCATGGAAACGTCCGCATTCGTGCGCGTTTCCGCCAAGGACAGCGATACGGCGCTGAACACGGCGGCGGACGTCTTCGGTAAGATTACGCCGCTGCTCGCGAAAAGACCGGTACAGGGTGAGGCGGGCTTTACGGTGGAAAACCTTACGGAGAAGGAACTCAGCGATAAGCTGGCAGCGCTGGAAGCGCGCGGCGTAAAGGTTGAAGGCCGTATTCGCATCTCCGATTATTGATAAAAGCGGAAAGGGGAAAGCTTTATGATCCGAATCGATATTCCGGCAACCAGTGCCAACCTTGGCTCCGGTTTTGACTCGCTCGGCATTGCGCTGACCATGTGCAACCGCGTGTGGATGGAAGAAGCGGACGAGCTGAAGATTACGACGACGGACAAGATCAAAGTGCCGACCGATGAGACGAACCTCATTTACTGGGCGGCGCGGCATTTGTACCAGATCTGCGGCAAAACGCTGCCGGGTCTGCATATCATTCAGGAAAACAACATTCCGATGGCGCGTGGCCTCGGCAGTTCTTCGGCGTGCATCGTGGCCGGTATTTTGGGCGCGAACCGCATGCTTGGCTCGCCGATGTCGCAGAGCGACCTCATTAACCTTGCGGCGCAGATTGAAGGGCACCCGGATAACACGAGCCCGGCAATCTCCGGCGGTCTTGTCGCTTCTGCCATGGAGGGCAAGCGCGTGTACAGCGTTTCCGTGCCGGTTTCCGGCAAGATCAGCTTTGCGGTGATGATCCCGCCGTTCGAGCTCAAAACGGAGAAAGCCCGCGGCGTGCTGCCG
>NZ_JBKWAE010000011.1:0-96966 GCF_046974225.1 Hominenteromicrobium sp.
CCCGCGGGATTACCGGCGGGCGCGAGCACCTCAATCTTCTTCGTCTTCACGCGCGGTCTCCTTTACGTCTGCCTTTTCGAAAAAGCTCACAAGCCCCGTTTCGTCGCCGTAATCGGGCAGCATGGGGTTGCGCAGGTCAATGGGCGGCAGGTCGAGCGGTTCTGCAGCTGCCGCGTGCGCTGCGTTTTGGGCAGCGGCTTTCGCTTCTTCCGCTTCCTTTTCCGCAGCTTCGGCGCGGTTTTCGGCAAGGCGCAGCTTTTCCTGCAAAACGCCGATCTTCATTTCCGCTTCAGAAAGGCGGGCCTTCAGGCCGTCCGCACCGGCAAATTCCTTTGTCTTTGTGCGCAGGGCATCCGCTTCCTCGCGGGCCTGATTCAAAGCGGCCTCCGTGCGGGAAAGCTCCTCGCTCAGGTTCATGGCCGCAATGACCGCCGCTTTCTCTATGGTCGCGCCGTAGGCGTTGTTTAAAACCTCTTCCATACGCACGCGCACACGCTCTGCGATGGCTTCTGCACCGTCGCGGTCCACATCGCCGGAAACGGTGACGTCCACGCCGCAGATATTCAGTTTGAATCTCGTTTTTTCCATTGCACAGATTCCTTTCCCCGCGCCGATTTTACGCAGGTTATACTCTGTTCTGCATTATATACCAAAAGCCCCGCCTTGTCAAAAAAAGCGCGCAAAACGGGCGTTTCGGCGGTTTTCTGCAAAACCTGCACAGATTTTACACAAATGTACTTGTAACCCGCCGTTTTCCCCTATATAATAGTATATGGTGTGTGTAAGGTCGAAAAAAGACAGGCGCACTGCGGTTTTCGGCCGGTTTATACCGAAAGCCGGTATTTTCTGTCGAAACTATACAAAGCCACCGCTTTAATTTCTGCTTATCCGCCCGCTATTGGTCTTGAATTTTTCATGATTTTAGTATATAATGGGTATAAATCATTTGTTTTTTAATCAAAACGCATTTAATTTTGTGCATATAACACAAATCTGGCGTGTTTTTCACGCATAACACATGGAGGACAAAGAATGAATTACAAGATGACCCCCGCGCAGGTCCAGAGCGCAATCCGTGAGAAGCTCTCGCACATTTACGGCGTTTCCGCAAAGAACGCTTCCGACGATGAATTCTACAAAGCATCCGCACTTGTGGTGCGCGACCTGCTCGTTCGCGGCCGCGACGAATTTGTACACGAAGCTGAAAAGCAGGAGACAAAGCAAATCTACTACCTGTGCATGGAGTTCCTGCTGGGCCGCTCCCTGAAGAACAACCTGTTTAACCTCGGTCTCGAGGACAGCTTCCGCAAAGCACTTTCCGAAATGGGCGTAAAGCTCGATAACCTTTACGAACAGGAGCCGGACGCCGGCCTTGGCAACGGCGGCCTCGGCCGTCTTGCCGCCTGCTTCCTTGACGGCCTTGCAACACAGGGCTACCCGGCCATGGGCTATTCCCTGCGCTATGAATACGGTATTTTCCGCCAGAAGCTCGTTGAGGGTTGGCAGACGGAGCTGCCGGACTTCTGGCTTCCGGGCGGCGAGGTCTGGATGCAGAAGGTCGACGAAAGCGCCATTGAGGTGCACTTCGACGGCTACATTGAAGAGCAGTGGCATGACCACTACCATTCCGTACGTCATAAGAACTATAACCCCGTTATGGCGATCCCGTACGATTTGTATGTTTCCGGCATGGACGGCAAGGGCATTTCTGTGCTGCGCATCTGGCGTGCGGAAGCCAACGAATTTGATATGAAGCTCTTCAACAGCGGCAACTATATGCGCGCTATGGAGCAAAAAGCTATGGCAGAGACCATCACAAAGGTCCTCTATCCGGAAGACAACCACTACGAGGGCAAGAGCCTGCGCCTTGCACAGCAGTACTTCCTCGTTTCCGCCTCCGTACAGGACATCGTACGCCGCCACCTGTACACGCATAGCTCCCTTGATGATCTGCCGAAGCTTGCGGCGATCCACCTCAATGACACGCACCCCGTGCTCGCTATCCCGGAGCTCATGCGCATCATGCTCGACGAATGCGGCTACGAGTGGGACGCAGCTTGGGATATTGTGACCCGCACCATTGCGTACACGAACCACACCGTTATGAGCGAGGCGCTTGAGTGCTGGAGCGCAGACCTGTTCAAATCCCGTCTGCCGCGTATTTACCAGATTGTAGAAGAGATCAATCGCCGCTTCTGGATTGAGATGCGTGCAAAGGGCGTGGACGAAGGCAAGATCTGGCGCATGGCCCCGCTGAACGACGGCTATGTGCGCATGGCAAACCTTGCCGTATACGCAACACACAGCACGAACGGCGTTTCCGCGCTGCACAGCGAAATTTTGAAGGACAGCGTGTTCCACGACTTCTACACCGAGTGGCCGAATAAATTTAAGAACGTCACAAACGGCATTGCACATCGCCGCTGGCTGAACCAGTCGAACCCGGAGCTTGCTTCCCTTATCACCGAGTTGACAGGCGACGGCTTCATCCACGATGCTGCTCAGCTTGAGAAGCTGATGAAGTATAAGGACGATACCTCCGTGCAGAAGAAGCTTGCCGAGATCAAGCTGCACAACAAGCAGCGCCTTGCCGAGCACGTTAAGCGCACGCAGGGCCAGATCGTTGACCCGAACAGCATTTTCGACGTACAGGTCAAGCGTCTGCACGAGTACAAGCGCCAGCACATGAATGCGCTGCATATTCTCTCCGTATACCAGTGGTTGCTCGAAAACCCGAACGCGGATTATACCCCGCACACGTTCTTCTTCGGCGCAAAGGCAGCCCCGAGCTACTATTTCGCAAAGGAAATTCTCCAGTTCATCGTCTGCCTTGCCGATACCATCAACAACGACCCGCGCGTCAACCAGAAGCTGCGCGTCATCTTCGTTGAAAACTACTGCGTATCCTGGGCAGAGCTGCTCACCCCGGCGGCAGAGATCAGCGAACAGATCTCCCTTGCGGGTACAGAGGCTTCCGGCACCTCCAACATGAAGTTTATGATCAACGGCGCCATCACCCTCGGCACACTGGACGGCGCGAACGTGGAAATTCACGACGCAGTGGGCGACGACAACATCATCCTCTTCGGCATGACGACGCCCGAGGTCAACAGCCTGCGCGCTTCCGGCTACAACCCGAGAAATCAGTACGAGCACAACGACATCATCCGCAAGGCGATGGATGCTCTCGGCCAGGGCTTTAACGGCAAAACGTTCCAGAACCTGCACCAGGCACTCCTCAACGTCGACCAGTACATGGCGCTTGCAGACTTTGCTTCTTACAGCCATGCACAGCAGAAAGCCGAACAGCTTTATAAGGACCAGACCAAGTGGAACTCTATGTCCCTTGTCAACACCGCAAAGGCAGGCATTTTCGCTGCCGACCGCGCCATCCGCGATTATGCGAACACCATTTGGCTCGCAAAGCCGGTCGAGACGAAAGCCGAGACGAAAAAGAAGTAATATCACGTAAGTTTATGTAAAAAGCAGGGCGCTGCGGTCGTAGTGCCCTGCTTCTTCATGCAGGAGAGTTTACCGATGACGCTATTTAATTCCAGAAATTCCACACACCGCAGCCCGCTGGGCGCTGTGGCAGACGGCACGCGTGTGCACTTTAAAATTACGCTGCCGCGCGACATGCAGTGCTCTGCCTCCTACCTTCTGGTGCAGCACCCGGATAACCGCATTGAGTGCCTTGATATGTTCTGGTGCGGTATGAACGGCAACGACCATGAGTGGTGGGAGTGCCACTTCACGCCGCAGGAAACAGGGCTTTACTTCTATCACTTTGAGCTGCGCACAGCGCGCGGACGGTCTGTCCTAAAAAAAGACCTCGGCGGCGAGGCGCGCGCCGGTGCACGTGAAGACTGGCAGCTGACCGTGTACGACGGTGCATATAAAACACCGGACTGGCTTGCGGGCGGCATTTTGTATCAAATCTTCCCGGACCGTTTCGCGTCCTCCGGCAAGACGAAGAAAAATGTGCCCGATGACCGAACGCTGCACGAAAACTGGCTCGACCAGCCGGACTGGAGGCCGAACGCACAGGGCATTGTGACAAACTCGGATTTTTTCGGCGGTGACTTAAAGGGCATCGAGGAAAAGCTCGATTATTTAGCGTCTCTCGGCGTGACCTGCATTTATCTGAACCCCATTTTTGAATCGCACTCCAACCACCGTTACGATACGGCAAGCTACGAGAAAATTGACCCGCTGCTCGGCGATGAGGAAGACTTCCGCTCGCTGTGCGCGGCGGCGAAAGCGCGCAACATTCACGTTTTGCTCGACGGCGTTTTCAACCACACGGGCAGCGACAGCATTTATTTTAACCGCGAGGGCCGCTACGGCGACGGCGGTGCGTACCGCTCGCAGTCTTCCCCGTATTACCCGTGGTACAGCTTTCGGAGCTGGCCGAACGACTACGAATGTTGGTGGAATTTCATCACGCTGCCGAATGTGCGCGAGGAAAATCCCGCGTATGACAACTATATCAACGGTGAAGACGGCATCATCCGGCATTGGCTTGAGGCCGGTGCTTCCGGCTGGCGCTTGGACGTTGCCGACGAACTGCCGGACGGCTTTATTGACCGCCTGAACCGCGCCGCGAAAGCGCAGGATGAAAACGCCATGGTGCTCGGCGAAGTGTGGGAAGACGCCTCCAACAAAACGGCTTACGGCGTGCGCCGCCGGTATCTGCTGGGCGGGCAGCTGGACAGCGTGATGAACTACCCGTTTCGCGATGCAATCCTCGGGTTTCTGCTCGGTGAGCATGCGTCGCTCATTATGGATCGCATTGAGACCATCGTGGAAAACTACCCGCCGCAGGTCTTACGCATTCTGATGAACCACATCGGCACGCACGATACGGAGCGCGCTTTGACGGTGCTCGGCGGAGAACCGGCGGGCAGCCGCGGCCGCGAGTGGCAAAGCGCGCACACGCTCTCCCCGGAGCAGCGCGAAACCGGCCTTGAGCGCATACGCCTTGCCGCGTTGTTGCAGTTTATGCTGCCGGGCGTGCCGTGCATCTACTACGGCGACGAAGCCGGTATGGAGGGCTACCGCGACCCGTTCAACCGCGCATGCTACCCGTGGGGACACGAGGATGAAGACCTTATCGCATGGTACCGCTACCTCGGCCTGCTGCGGCAGGAGCACGGCGACATTTTAAAGGACGGCGGCCTGCGCAGTGTTTATGCACACGACAATGTGCTTTCGTTTGAGCGCTATGTAGAAACGGAAGGCGGAGAGGACGCGCTGTTCGTTGCCGTGAACCGCAGCATGGAAAACGCGGTCATTCCGGGGCTGCATCTTGACAATGCAGAGTTTATTTTCGGCGCGCCGTACCCGAACCCCGCAGGCGGCGATTTCAAGCTGCCGCCGTTCGGCTTCACTTTGCTGCGCATCCACCGCGAAAAAACGGAGAACGGTGAAAGCTGAATTTTCCCTTTCTGCAAAATTTTTGCAAAATTGAATTTACACACCGTTACCGGCGGGCTTCTTTCCTTGAAGCCCGCTTTTTTCTATGCTACAATAGGGTTAACATAATCGTCGGATGGGTGCCGGCGAAAAGGGGAAAAGAGGAAGACTGTATGATCCGCATTCTGATTGTGGAAGACGATGAAAATATCTCGAAAATGCTGGCCGCCACGCTCTCGATCGGCGACTACGAATACGACCGCTGCGCAGACGGCGAAGAGGCCGTACAGACCATCCTAAACAGCACGTATGACCTCATTTTGCTCGACGTGATGCTGCCCGGCATGGACGGCTTTGCCGTTTTGGAGCACATCCGCGGGGAAAGCTGCGAAACGCCGGTGATTTTCCTGACGGCGCTCGGCGCGGTGGCGGACAAGGTAAAGGGTCTGCGCGGCGGCGCAGAGGATTACATTGTAAAGCCGTTTGAGCCCGTGGAGCTTTTGGCGCGCATTGAAGTGGTGCTGCGCCGCGCGGGCAAAAGCGAAATGCACCTGCGCTACGGCGATATTCAGGTGGACATTGAAAAGCACACGGCGCTGAAAAACGGCGTGCCCGTGGCGCTGACACCGAAGGAGTTTGACGTACTCGTCTTTTTCATGCGCAACCCGGACGTTGCCATCACGCGCGAGCAGCTGCTCTCGAACATTTGGGGCTTTGATTTCACCGGTGAATCGCGCAGTGTGGACATTCACGTGCAGCAGGTGCGCCGCAAAATGGGATTGCAGGGCAAGCTCATCACCATTCCGAAGCTCGGCTACCGCTTAGAGCGCCGATAAGCGTAAAGGGAGTCTTTTATGAAGCTATGGCAAAAAATATCGCTCATTGCGCTCGTGTTCGTCACGCTCGCCGTGCAGCTCACGCAGTTTTACATACTGGATAGTCACTTTCGCAGTGCCATAGCCCGCGAGGTCAACTCCGCCGCTTCCGCACATTCGGCATTGGCGGCTTCGCTTTCCAACCACGCGGCGTATGAGCGTTTAAAGGCGAATACGCTGTTTTTGAGCACCGATCAGCTGACAGACATGCTGAAGGATACCATTACGACAGACATTTCCACCGCGGACGTGATAGAAGTGAAAAAGGGCGGCAAGACCATCACAGCAGTCGGCACCGAGGTCTTGGACGGCGCTTCGTATGATTTAGCTTCCGTCAAGCCGAACGATGCCATTACGGACGGCAAAACGGTAATCTTCGACGCCGGCGAAAAGACGTACCTCATGGTGGTCTCCATCATCAAGCTGGAAGCCATGTCGTATGAGCTGCGCACGGTGTATGACGTTACGAATGTGTATGACGAGCACGACGCCAACCTGAACAACGCGCGCATGTGGGGGCTTTGCTGCGGCGGCGGTATTTCCGTACTGCTGCTCATTTCCGTATTGGGGTTTCTGCGCCCGTTAAAGCGCGCCGTGAAGACCATCGGCGCGGCGGCCGCGGGCGACTACACCGTGCGTATGCCGGAAAAGGGCAGCTCGGAGCTGAAAACGCTTGCACACAGCATCAACGAGATGACCGCTTCCATCAACGAGCGCGAGGAAAAGCTGCGCGGTATTGCAGAAAGCCGCAAGCGCTTTGCGGACGCCATGGCGCACGAGATGAAAACGCCGCTGACGAGCATTTTGGGTTTTGCGGATATTCTGCGCATCAAAAGCGTTGTCACGGACGAGCAGCGGCGCGACTTTGCCTCTGCCATTGTGGAGGAAGCCAAGCGCTTGCGTGGGCTTTCCGCAAAGCTTTTGACGCTGGCTTCTACCGATAACACCCCGCTCGATTTTGCGGATATTCCCGTGGCACAGCTTTTCTCTGATGTGCACGCCACCATGGCGCCGGTGCTCGGGCGGCGCGGCATCAAGCTGACAACGCTGCACAAAAACGCCGTGCTGCACATTGACCGCGAGCTGTTTTTATCGCTGCTTTATAACCTCATCGATAACGCCGCGAAGGCTTCCCCGGACAATTCCGAAATCTGGCTCATTCAGTCCGAGCTGGACGGTCACACGGTGGTCTCCGTCATCGACCGCGGCATGGGCATGAAGCCCGATACCGTGCGCCGCGCAACGGAAGCGTTCTACATGGAAGACAAAGCGCGCAGCCGCAAGGCAGGCGGCGCGGGCCTCGGCCTTGCGCTGTGCGACGACATCTGCCGCCGCCACGGGGCGCGGCTTGAAATTCGCTCCACCTACCAGAAGGGCACCACGATTATCATTCACATGAATGTAGCGCCCATTCCGAAAAATCAGGGCGACGAGCTGGAAGCGCTTTTGCAGAAGCGCCCGCCGCGCGAGAAAACACGCGATAAGGCGCGTGAAAAAGAACGTCAGAAGCGCAAAAAGCAGCGCGAAACCCGCTACAAAGGAGGCAGAACGATATGAAACGCAACATTTTTCTCTCTGTTTTCCTGCCTTTGTTCCTTTGCGCCGCCATTTTGACGCTCGGCTATTTCTCCCCCACGCTATTTAGCCGCGTGATGCCGAACTTTAAAAACAAGGAAAGTGCCGCGCAGATTACCGGCGCGGAAAGCCCGCTGTATTTGGAAGACCCCTCCAGTCTTGTCCTGCCGCCGTGGAATGATATTGATGATTCTAAATCACAGATGTACGCCTCCGACAACAACTCTGTTCCGTACTCCATAAAAATGCGCATTACAGACGACCTACAAACATATGCCGAAAGCACCGGCGACAGTCGTTTCTATACCTATAACAACCAACTGCAAGACCCTTATGTTTATATTGATATGTCCGATCTTTACGTGCGCAGCATTATTGAACCCTTTTTAAAGGGATGCACTATCAATGACAACATGCAGTTTTCCGGCTATATGCACACGTATGATCCAAACGATAATTTTTCCACGCTGCCAAAATACATTTACGCGCAGAATGTAACGGTAAACACCAAAGAGGGTAGAGATTTCCTTGTGGATTTCGTCTTCACCCCCATATCCGGCATTCCGCTGTATGTACATGCTACGGAAATAGATGCCGCAACGGCTGCTTTCCCGGAGGACAGCGAGTTTTTCAATCTTGTCGTTACTGCACTCTTCGTCGCTACGCACGCAGAAGCAGATGCAGACGAATTCACAAGTCAGGTTGAAAGCTATTATACGTCGGATAAATACACCTCTCTTCTTGCCTCTTTCTATGATTTTCCCGCGCATTTATTCTCTTTTCCGCCTGATACGACCCCGGAAGAAGATTGGCGAGTTGAACTGCTTGTGGATTTACGAGACAGCATGTATGACATGCTGTACAACTTTGTATACAGTATTGATTCCGCCTCCTCCATCGATTACCGCGATGAATCTCTGATCGTTCTGCGCAATGAGATCGGCTACACCATGACGGTTTTTTACGATGCCATTTCCGAGAGCATCACCGGTTACGGTTTGGATCCCGACGTTTACCGTTCGGAGACCTTTTTATCCGGTGAAAGCACTTACCAAGGAGCTTACGTTTACGACGGCTGACTCCCTCTACTCTTAAAAATCTAAAAGCCAAACACCCGTCCCCCGAAATTTTGCAACTTTTTTGCAGTTTGCGGGGGACTTTTTTGCGTCTTTTTCGGTATAGTTAAAGCAGAAAGAGGAGAGGGGCGAATGCATGACCGATATAAACAGAACCGCGTGCACATTTTCGCGCCCCGCGCTGAACGCAAATACCTTAAAGCTCATTGCGGTCCTCGCCATGGTGCTGGACCACGCCGCCACCGTCTTTTTGGCAGATACCGCGCCCGCCGCGCTGTTTTTCCACGCCGTGGGGCAGATTGCCGCGCCCATCATGTGCTTTTTCATCGCGGAGGGCTACACGTACACGTCGAATCTGAAAAAGTACCTGCTGCGGCTGTTTATTGCGGCGGTCATCTCTCATGTGCCGTATGCGCTGTGCTTTAAATTCACGGTTTGGGAGTTCTGGTACGTGACGGGCGTTTTGTGGGGACTCTTTTTGGGGCTTCTCGCCGTCACGCTGTGGAAACGGCTGCGCGCACCCGTTTGGGTGCGGCTGCTTTTGCTCGGGCTGTGCTGCCTGCTCGCCTACCCCGCAAACTGGAATTACATCGCCGTGCTGTGGATCTTCGGCTTTGCCGTCTTTCGGGAAAGCCCCAAAAAGCAATGGACATTTTTCGGGCTCGTCACGCTTTTGTATGTTTTGCAGTATTTCGTCTACGGCTCTACGCTGCCCGTGTGGCTGAGGCCGTTCGTACTGCTGTGTGTACCGCTTCTTTTATGCTACAACCACACGCTTGGTCGCCGAAGCAAAGTTTTGCAGTGGGGCTACTACCTGTTTTACCCCGCTCACCTGCTTGTGCTCACTCTGCTAAGAGAAATTTTCACCCGGTTATAAAGGAGTTTTAAAAAGGGGGATCTTTATGCAAACGCGCAAAAATGCAAATTTGGCACCCGAAAGCTTCCGACACAGTGCTGTGCCGCGCCGCCTAAAGCACCGCGCACGGCGGCGCAGACGCATTTTGTGCCTTTTGCCGGTGATACTCGTGTTCGCCGTGCTCGCCGCGGCGCTGCTGCGCTTTACGCCCGCGTTTGCCTACGCCGATATTTTCCCCGCGCAGGCAACCACCCGCCGCATTAAAGACGTGCCGTACATTTCGCAGCTGCCTACGCTTCCCACGGGCTGCGAAAGCGCCAGCGCCGCCATGCTGTTAAACTACTACGGCTGCACCGTCACGGCGGAGGAATTTGCTTCCTATTACCTGCCGACGGGCGACGCGCCGCACACGGACGAAAACGGAGAGCTTATCGGCTGCGACCCATGGGAGGCATTCCCCGGCGACCCGTTTTCGGAAACCGGCTGGGGATGCTACTCCACCGTCATCGAGCGCGCCATGAACGAGTTTCTCACAAACACCGGCTACCACGCCGAGCGTCTGAGCGGCGTGCCGCTTTATCGCCTAAAAAGCTATATTGACAACAACACCCCGGTGATGATCTGGGCGACTATCTGCATGGAGCCACCGATTGAAAGCGACATTTGGACGGTGCCGGAGACCGGCCGGGAGATTACGTGGGTCTACCCCATGCATGCGCTCGTCCTTACGGGCTATGACGAAAACGGCTACTACTTCAGTGACCCTCTCGCCGGGCAGGACATCTACTACGGCAAAGACAGCGTGGAGGTCGCCTACACCGCCCTTTTCGAGCAGGCCATCATCCTGACAAACTGAATACATCGGACTTACTTCCTCCGCATACAAAAATCCCCGCACAGGCTTTTAATGAACAGCGCTGTGCGGGGATTTGCGGTTTATAAAGTTAGATTGGCTCCACGTCGATCTCGCCGTCCTTTTCGGTGACGAGAATACCGGTGACGTTGCCTTCGCCTTTCTCGACGATGAGGGACGCGATTTTGTCTTCCACCGTGCGGCGGATGGTGTTGCGGATATCGCGGGCGCCGCTCTTGCCGCCTGCGGCACGATGCGCGATGTTCGCGACGGCTTCGTCCGTCCAGCGCAGCGTGATGCCACGCTCATTAAGCGTGCCGACGTACTCGTTCAGCATAAGCACCGCGATCTTCTTGTAGTCCTCCTCATTCAGCGGGCGGAAGACGACGATCTCATCGATGCGGCTCAGGAACTCGGGACGCAGGAAATCAGACAGCGCGCGCATGGCCTTTTCGCGGCTGATGTCCGCGCTGGTGCGGTTGAAGCCAACGAGCGCTTCGCGGCTGTTGCTGCCCGCGTTGGAGGTCATGACGATGACGGTATTCTCAAAGTTGACCGTGCGACCGTGCGCATCCGTAATGCGGCCTTCGTCGAGAATTTGCAGCAGGATGTTCATAACATCCGGGTGTGCTTTTTCGATCTCATCGAAGAGCAGAACGGAATACGGGCGGCGGCGCACCTTTTCGGTGAGCTGACCGGCTTCATCGTAGCCGACATAGCCCGGGGGCGAACCGATGATCTTCGAAACCGAGTGCTTTTCCATGAACTCCGACATATCGAGGCGGATGAGCGTCTCCGGGGAATCGAACAGCTCTTTCGAAAGCACGCGCACAAGCTCGGTCTTGCCGGTGCCGGTGGGGCCGACGAAGATGAACGAGGCCGGGCGGCGGCGCGGGTTGATCTGCACGCGGCTGCGGCGGATGGCGGCGGAAACAGCCTTGACGGCCTCTTCCTGCCCCACGATGTGCTCGCTCAGCTTTTCTTCCAGGTGGGCAAGCTTGCCGAGCTCGCTCTGCTCAATCTTTGCAGCGGGAATGCCCGTCCAAAGCTCGATGACATACGCGAGATCCGCTTCCGTTACCGGCGCGGTGACTTCGTTCGGGTCAAACGCGGCAAGCTCTTTTTCGAGCGCCGCGACTTTATATTTCGCTTCGGCAAGCGCTTCGTAATCGACATTCTCTGCGCCCTCGATCTCGGCTTCCGCCTTGCGCTGCTTTTCGAGCTTCAAATTTGCTTCTTCATAATCCGCAAGCTTTTTGTTGCGCAGCGCGGCGCAGGCGCACGCTTCGTCCAACAAATCGATGGCCTTATCCGGCAGGTAACGGTCGCTGATATATCGCTCGGAAAGCACGACGATGCGCTTCGCAATCTGGTCGGAAACGCGCACGTTATGGTATTTTTCGTAGTAATTTTTGATGCCGCGGATGATATCCGTTGCGTCGTCGATGGACGGCTCCGTCACGGTGACGGGCTGGAAGCGGCGCTCCAGTGCGGCGTCTTTTTCAATATACTTGCGGTACTCGGAGAACGTCGTTGCGCCGATGACCTGAATTTCTCCGCGGGACAGCGCAGGCTTTAGAATGTTCGCCGCGTTCATGCTGCCCTCTGCATCGCCTGTGCCGACGAGGTTATGCACCTCATCGATGAAGAGGATGATGTTGCCGTCCTGCTTCACTTCGTCCACAAGTCCCTTGATGCGGCTTTCAAACTGGCCTCGGAACTGCGTACCGGCGACGAGCGCCGTGAGATCCAGAAGCTGCACTTCTTTTTTGCGCAGCTTCGCGGGCACTTCGCCTGCCGCAATGCGCAGGGCAAGCCCCTCTGCAACGGCCGTTTTACCGACGCCCGGCTCACCGATGAGACACGGATTATTCTTTGTGCGGCGGGACAAAATCTGCACCACACGCTCAATCTCGCGCTCGCGGCCGATGATGGCATCCAGCTCGCCGTTTCTCGCCTTCATGGTGAGGTCGGTGCAGTACGCCGCAATGTGCTTACGCTTCGATTTGTGGAAGTTCTCCTTCTTTTTCTTGTCATTCGGCTGGCTTTCGCGGGTTGCCGGCTCTGTGCCGTCACCGTTTGCGTTCATACCGAATTGACCCAGCAGTTCGGACGGGAACGGCACCGCGCCGCCCGGCTCAAAGCTGCCGTCGTCGGACATCGACATCAAATCGTTCATGCTTTCGGTCATCGCCTCCAGCTGCTCCTCCGTGATGCCCATTTTCTCCATAATATCATTCACCGGCTTAATGCCGAGCTCTTTTGCGCAGACAAGACAGTAGCCCTGCGTGGCGTTCATATCCGTTGAAGGGGAAACGAACACAACCGCAGGCCGCTTCTTGCAGCGTGTACACATCATCATAGACATTTTCCTTTCCGGCGCAGACCGTTAGTTTTTCGGTGTGCGCTCTTTCTTTGCCCGCATTTCTTCGGGCAGGTTCAAATCGTATTTGCCGTCGGTCGATCTCAAAATTTCGCGGAACACGCCGAAATATCGAATGAACGTGTACACCATGAAGCCCGCCGTGATGACGAGCGCCGTGGTGGACGCGATATTGAACGTGCTCTCGGAAACCTTCATAAAGCCGTCCATGACGACGATGAGTCCGATGGCGATATAAAACAGTGTTGTGGAGACCTTGCCGTACCACTTTGCCGCGCACGGCTTTTTGCCGTTTTTCAGCAGATAGCATGCGCCGCACAACATGACGAGCTCCTTTAAGACGAGCAGCGCCAAAAGCGGCCAAATGGACGGGTAGTGCACGGCGATACAGATGGCCACCGTGCCCTGCGTCAGCTTATCGGCTAACGGATCCAGCATTTTGCCTAATTCCGTGATCTGGTTGAAGTGCCGCGCGATCATGCCGTCCAGCGCATCGGAAAGGCCGGAAAGCCCCAGTGCGACGATGGCCGCTGTGAGGTTACCTTTCAGAAAAAAATACGCAAAAAACGGAATGACCAAAATGCGGAACACAGACATGGCGTTCGGCACCGTTAAATTCTGATTGATGGGTTTCTTTGTCTTTTGGCTTTTGGCATCAGACATAGTGTAGTTCCTTTCCCTTACGAATTTCCGAATCTCCTTTTAGCCGCTGCTCACTGCATTAAGTGGTAAGCGGGGTTAAAGCTGCCAAGCAGCTTCAAAAGCATGGAAGTATTCTCAAACGCCTGCACCTTTACCTGCTGCGCTGCGCTCAGCATGGGCACAAATACCTGCGTACACGCGAGGACGACCCACAAAATGAGCACGAGCATCAGCACATCGAATACTGCGCCGAGCGCACCGTTGATGCCGCTTAAAACCGGCAGCGAGAAAATGCCCGTTAAAAGCGTTGCAACACCTCTCAGTACCACGATGAACAATACGAATAGCACCAGCATGACGAACACGCCGATGACGTTGATGAGCATGGGGCTGAGTGCATCCGTAATGGCCTCTGCGATGCTGTCCGTCTTATCCTGCACCTGCGCCATGATACTGCCCTGTGTGATGCCGGCAGCCTCGAGCGCGCGCTGGATAAGCTCCGGGAAGGCATCGAAAACGGTGTTCACGGCTTCGCCCGCGCCAAGCCCCATGACCGCCGCAGAGATCTTCTCCACAAGCGAGGGGCGAAAGAACGTTGTAAAGATCCACTCTGCAACAGGACTGCTCAAAAGCCCCGCCGCAATCATCGCGATGAGCGCGCCGCAGAAATCAAAGCATGCTCTGAAAAATCCCTTTTTTGCACCGATGACGGCCGCGATGATGACGAGCACCACAACGGCGATGTCGAATATCCATCCCAATAAAAACACTCTCCTTTTTCCGGCACGCCTGCCGCGCGCCTTGTGCGATACAGTGATTATACCACATTACTCTGTTTGCGACAATGTATTATCGGCCTCGATCACCTTAAGATTTTCTTTCCGAATCTCGCGCACGCCGAGCAGATACACGGTGCTTTCGTCCGCCATGGCAATGCTTTTTGTATCGGCCGGCACATTGCAGGCGGCTTCCTGCCGCCCGGTCGTGAGGTCCGTGGACACAACGGAGCTTGAAAGCAGCGCCGCCACCTTATTGCCCGCTGCGGAAAGCCACACGGCGCGGCCGGAAAGGTCGCTTTCCACGGGCTCTGCGCTGTCACGGAAAATGAGCAGCGTGCTGTCGCCGCCGTAAGCATAGTTGGAAACGGAGACCACCGCGCCCGAAGGGATGAGCGTGTAGGCCGTCACGGTGCGGCCGTCATACGCATACGGCGTAAAGTTATAGCTCGTATCGCTGACGAGCGTTTCCGTGTCGCCGATGGCCGTCACGCGACCGCTGCGGTTCCACTGCACGGCAAAAATCAGATTGCCGTCGCTTTCGTACTCCGCTATCGGCTCCGTTTCGGACATATCCAGCACCGTAATGCGCGAAATGAGCGTACCTGCGTGCGTGATGGTGCTTGCCACCGCGGCTCTTGTGCCGTCCGTATTCAGCGCCACCGCCGTAATGTAGGAATCCGCAAAGCTGTATTTATACTGCAAGCTGCCGTTTTTGTTATATACGCGCAGCTCGGAGGCGTAGTCCGAGGGTTGCACCGCCAGCGCAAATTTGCCGGAATCGCAAATGACGCCGGTCGTGATACTGCTGTCGCTCGTGCCGGAAATCTCCGTGCCGGAGGACGCTTCCACACGGTAACCCGTGCCGCCGGCGTTATACAAAAGGTAGCGTCCGCTCGCTTCGGAGACCGCGGGGTCGTTGTAGCTGTGGCGCGCGGAGAACATCTCCTTTGCGGAGCCGTTCAGAACCGTCAGCGCCGTGTCGCTCACAACGTACAAATTGCCGTCCGCCGCGCCGAAATTACCCGCAAGCGCTGTGCTGCCGGTCAGCTCCGCCGGATAGCCGTCGCCAAAGCCGAAGCCGACTGCCTTTGTGCGGATCCAGTTGCCGATGTTTTCCGGCGTTAAATTATCTTTATTTTCCAAAATGATAAGCAGCACTACCGCGATGAGCAGCGCCGCAATGATGCGGTACAAAAGCTTCGATACGCGCGGCTTTTTCTTTTCCGAAAGCGCAGGGTGTTCCGTTTCATCCGGCATATCCTGCACAGGCGGTGCTTCTTTTTTGCGCAGCGCGTGCTTTTTTTCCGCTTCATGCTTTTTTCTTGCCATACTTTTCTCCCTTATTCCGCGTTATAAAAATCGGAATACAGAACATTTATCCAACCGAACCGCAGGCTTTATATTTGCGGTTTATAAAACACTTTTTCTAAACACAAGTCCACAGATAAGTTGTTTTTTCAAAACAACTTACTGTCTTATTAAACTTGCGGTTCATAGAAAACTTTTTCTAAATATAACCCACACGCCGGGGCGGTCGGTCCCGCAAGCTTGCGGTTTTTCCCCTCGATGATCTTCGGGATATCCTCGGGGGCAAAGCGCCCCTGCTGCACGGCGAGCAAAGTGCCCGTCATGATGCGCACCATGTTGTAAAGGAACCCGTCCGCCGCCACGGTAAAGCGCACCATGTCGCCCTCGCGCGTGACGGAGCTTTCCGTAACCGTGCGGGTAAAGTCTCCCATGTCACGGTTATCGAGCGTACAGAATGAGGTAAAATCGTGCGCACCCAAAAAGTGCTGCGCGGCTTCGTTCAGCTTGTTTTCATCGATATGGTGGTAGTAGTGCAGCGCGCGCCCGTGCAGAAACGGGCTGCGAATGGGGTTGTTCCAGATTTCATACACATACCGCTTTCCACAGCAGGAGTACCGCGCGTGAAAATCGAGCGGCACTTCTTCGCAGGAAAGCACAGCAATGTCCGGCGGCAAAAAGTGATTGAGCGCGCCCAAAAGGCGCTCCGGCGGGATATTGTGCGAAAGCTTCATGCTCAGGCAGAATTCCCGCGCGTGCACGCCGGTATCGGTACGGCTGCACGCTTTGATGTCCGGCTGCGTATGCAAAACCTGCTTTAGCACCTCCTGAAACACCCCTTGCACACTGCGGGCGTTTTCCTGCACCTGCCAGCCGTGGTACGCGCTGCCGTCATATTGAATTTTCAGCAGCAGGTTTCGTTCCATAGCTTCTCCTCAATTTATCGCACAATGGCGGCGGGCAGCAAAATGTTCGCTGTAATAAACGCTGCAAGGTACAAAACGCACACGATAAGCGTAATATAATCGTCTTTTGAAAGGTGCAGCACCTTCATTTTCGTGCGCCCTTCACCGCCGTGGTAGCAGCGGCTTTCCATGGCTGTTGCAAGGTCGAACGCACGGCGGAACGCAGAAACGAACAGCGGAATAAGCACCGGGATCAGCGCCTTGATGCGCTGCATCAGACCGCCGCTTTCCATATCTGCACCGCGGGCCTTCTGCGCCGCCATGATCTTCTCTGTCTCTTCGAGGAGCGTCGGCACAAAGCGCAGCGCGATCGTCATCATCATTGCGAATTCATGCACCGGCACATGCAGCACGGAAAGCGGCTTTAGCAGGCGCTCAATGGCGTCCGTCAACTGCGTCGGGGACGTTGTAAACGTCAGAATAGAGCTGATGAGGATGAGCACCACGATGCGCACGGCGATCATGATGCTGTTCACGATGCCGTTTCGCGTAATGTGAATGAACCCGAGCGTGAAAATCGGGTCGCCGGTGCCGTAAAACAAATTCAATACGCCGGTGAACACCACGATGAACAAAATAGGCTTCATGCTTTTTAAATAGAGCTTCAGCGGCACTTTGGAAAGCACCACGCCAAGCAGGCTCATAAGAATCGTCGCGCCGAGTGTGACAAAATTCTTCGAGCAGAAAATAAGCACGATGAAATACACGGTCATGCACATTTTAATGCGCGGGTCTAACCGGTGCATGACGGATTTTCCGGGGAAAAACTGCCCCATGGTGACATCAGATAGCATGGTTTTTGTCCTCCTCTTTTCTTTTTTTGAGGAGCGGCAAAAGCTCCATGACGGCTTCGTCTACATTTAAAACCGTTTCGCTGACCGGCAGGCCCATTTTGCGCAGGCGGCGCATGATGGACGTAATCTGCGGCAGGCGCAGACCCATCGGCTCCAAAAGCTCGCCGCGCGAAAACACGGCGCGGGTCTCGTCGTACATTTCGGCATGGGCGTTGTTCATCACAAGCACGCGGTCTGCCACGCGGCCGATGTCCTCCATACTGTGGGAGACAAGCAAAATGGTGTTGCCGCGCTGGCGGTGATATTCGGAGATCTGCGCTAAGATAACATCTCTGCCTTTCGGATCAAGACCGGCGGCGGGCTCATCCAAAATGAGCACCTCCGGGTCCATGGCGATGACGCCCGCAATGGCTGCACGGCGCTTTTCGCCGCCCGAAAGCTCAAACGGAGATTTCTCCAAAAGCTCGGGCTTTAAGTCTGTAAAGTGCGCCGCTTCTTTGGCGCGCTTGAGTGCTTCTTCATCGGAAAGCCCCATGTTTTTCGGGCCGAACATGATGTCTTTGATGACGGTCTCTTCAAACAGCTGGTATTCCGGGTACTGGAACACCATGCCCACCTGAAAGCGCACGCGGCGAATTTCCTTCGGCTTTGCCCAAATGTCCTCGCCGTTTAAAAGCACCTGCCCGCTTGTGGGGCGGATGAGGCCGTTGAGCATCTGGATCAGCGTGGATTTACCGCTGCCCGTATGCCCGATCACGCCGACGAACGCGCCCTTTTCTACGGAAAGGTTCACGTTTTCCACCGCCGTTTTTTCAAACGGTGTGCCGGCGCCGTAGGTATATGTGAGATTTTTGGTTTCCAAAATTGCCATCGATTTTCCTCGTTTCCTCTGCCGGGTGCAGGTCCTTTCGGTTCTTGCCCCGCACAAAAAACAAAATCCCTTTTATATTCTTATCCCAATTTTAAATACTCCGCAATCGCTTTTACGCACTCGTCTTCATCGAGCGGCGTGCCGGAAATGCTGCACCCGGCGGCGTTTAAGCGGTAAATAAGCTCCGTTGCCTGCGGCACGTCGAGCTTGTGGCGCTTTAAAAGCTCCACCTGCGCGAACACCGTGCGCGGGTCGCCGTCCGTCAGAATGTTACCGCCGTCCATCACCACCACGCGGTCGGCCTGCACGGCCTCGTCCATGTAGTGCGTGATGAGAATGACGGTGATACCCTTTTCGCGGTTCAGATACCGAATGGTATCCATAACCTCCTGTCGGCCGCGCGGGTCCAGCATGGCGGTCGGCTCATCAAGCACAATGCACATGGTTTCCATCGCGATAACACCCGCAATTGCGACGCGCTGCTTCTGACCGCCGGAGAGCTTATGCGGTGCATGGTCGCGGTACTCGTACATGTTGACCGCTTTCAGTGCCGCATCGACACGGCGGCGGATTTCTGCGGGCTCAATACCGAGGTTTTCCGGGCCGAATGCCACGTCTTCCTCAACAATACCCGCGACAAGCTGGTTATCCGGGTTCTGCTGCACAAGGCCCACGCGGCGGCGCACGTCAAGCTGCGTTTCCTCCACGGCGGTATCGATGCCGTCCACCGTCACGGTGCCGGAGGTCGGCACCAACATACCGTTAAACAGTTTCGCCATGGTGGATTTACCGCAGCCGTTGTGGCCGAGCAGCGCCACAAACGAACCCTTTTCAATGTCGAGATCGACGCCGTGCAGGACCTCGCCGCTCTCTCCGCTGTATGAAAAATGCAGGTCTCTGCACTCAATAAACGCCATTTTATCCCTTCCGTTTCAAAAAAGTCCCGTTATACCGGCTCGCCCGACCAGATTGCCGTGCTGCCGCAGGGCAGAACAAGCCCCGTTTCCGTCACCGACAAACCGATTTCATCGGCGGAAACATAGCCGCCGAACTTCGGGCGCAGCAAAACGCCGAGCAGATACGCCATAACGGACGGAGAAAGTCCCGTTGTGTACGAATTCAAAATAAAGAACAGCGGATCGTCCGTCAAGACCGGCACGCACATTTCAACAAGACCGTAAAGCTGTTCCTCAAGCTTCCATACCTCGCCGCCGGGGCCGCGCCCGTAGGACGGCGGGTCCATGATGATGCCGTCGTAATGGTTGCCGCGGCGAATTTCGCGCTGCACGAATTTCACGCAGTCATCGACAAGCCAGCGCACCGGGCGCTCTGCCAAATTCGATGCCGCTGCGTTTTCGCGCGCCCACTGCACCATGCCCTTGGAGGCATCTACATGCGTGACCGTCGCGCCCGCTTCCATACACGCGAGCGTCGCCGCGCCGGTGTAGCCGAATAAGTTTAGAATTTTAATTTCGCGCTCGGGATTTTTCTCCTTTGCCGCGCGGATGCGCGCCGCGGTGTAATCCCAGTTCACGGCCTGCTCCGGGAAAACGCCCGTGTGTTTAAAGCCCATGGGCTTTAAGCGGAACGTGAGGTCGCCGCGCGTGATTTTCCACACGTCCGGCAGCTTTTTATAAACCTCCCATTTGCCGCCGCCCGTAGAGGAACGCTTATAGCGCGCGTGAGCGGAACGCCAACGGGGATCTTTTTTCTCCGACTTCCAGATAATCTGCGGATCGGGGCGGATGAGGAGAATGTCTCCCCACCGCTCCAACCGCTCGCCGGAGCCGGTATCAATCAATTCATAGTCTTTCCAGTTTGCTGCTCTCATCAGACCAATTCTTCCTTAATCACTTCAGAAATATCGTTTGCAAGCTTTTCAATCAGCGTCAAATCTCTGCCTTCCACCATGACGCGCAGCAGCGGCTCTGTGCCGGACGGGCGCACAATGACGCGGCCTTCGCCGTTCAGCGTTGCGGTTGCCTGCTGAATAGCCTTCTTCACCTTCGGGTCAGTGTGGAACGCCAGCTTGCCCTCCGGCGAGACCTTGATATTCACCATCGTCTGCGGGTAACGCTCCATGACGGTCTTGAGGGAAGAAAGCTTTGCTTCGCGCTGCTTTAAGATGCTCAAAAGCTGCGCCGCCGTCAGCTGGCCGTCGCCGGTCGTTGCGAAATCGCGGAAAATGACGTGGCCGCTCTGCTCGCCGCCGAAGCTGTAGTTTTCAAGCAGCATTTCTTCCAGCACGTAACGATCGCCGACCTTCGTCGCTTCAAAGTGGATGCCGTTTGCTTCGCAGCACTTTACAAAGCCGAGGTTCGTCATGATGGTGCCGACGATGCAGTCCTTATTCAGCTTACCGCGGCTCTTCATATCGAGGCCGCAGATTGCCATGATGAAGTCGCCGTCGATGACTTCGCCGTTTTCGTCCACGGCAAGGCAGCGGTCGGCGTCGCCGTCAAACGCGATGCCCGCGTCGACCTTATGCGTCTTCACATATTCCACGAGCGATTCCATATGGGTGGAACCGCAGTTATCGTTGATGTTCGTGCCGTTCGGCTCATCATGCAGCATGTGCACCTTGGCGCCGAGCTCCGTAAACAGTGTTTCCGCCGTCATCGCGGAGGAGCCGTTCGCGCAGTCGAGCGCGATTTCAAGGCCCGTCAGCGAGAAGTGCACCGTGGACTTCACGTGATCGATGTAATCGCGCAGCGCGTTCGGCGCATACGACACCGTGCCGAGGTCGCTGTCTGCGGGCAGCGGCGGCAGAGCCGCTTCGCCGAGAATCAGAGACTCAATGCGCTCCTCAAGGTCGTCCGGCAGCTTGTAGCCGTCGCCGCTGAAAATTTTAATGCCGTTATACTCGTAAGAGTTGTGTGATGCAGAGATCATCACACCGGCGTCTGCCTTGTATTTTTCCACAAGGTACGCCACGGCCGGGGTAGGCACAACGCCCAGCAGAACGACCGATGCGCCTACGCTGCACAGGCCGGCTGCCATGGCGTTTTCCAGCATGTCGCTCGAAAGACGGGTATCCTTGCCGATGATGACGCGCGGGTGGCGGTTTGATTTGTTGATGAGCACGGCAGCGGCCGCACGGCCAAGCTTCATTGCAAGCTCGCAGGTAAGGTCATGGTTCGCGACACCGCGAACACCGTCTGTACCGAATAATCTTCCCATAATCGTATGCTCCTTTTTATGTCAAAAATTTTAAGGGGTGACTTTTTTGATTCTTTTCAACCTGTTCCCCCGCATGCCGATTGCATGTGTTCCCAAAAGAGTGTCATACGTCGAATCTCGGGTTATCGTCCGCAACGGTTCCCGGCGGCGTAAGTCCGAGGTGCAAGTAAGCCGCGCGTGTGGCACAGCGGCCGCGCGGGGTACGCTGCAAAAAGCCGATCTGCATCAGATACGGCTCCACAACGTCTTCGATCGTCACGGCTTCCTCGCCAATGGCCGCCGCCAGCGTTTCCACACCCACGGGGCCGCCGTTATAATACTGGATAATCGCGTTCAGCATGCGTCTGTCGCCGGAATCGAGCCCAAGCTCGTCAATCTCGAGGCGGTCAAGCGCAATCTTCGCCGTGCTGTATGTGATGACGCCGTCGCTCATGATCTGCGCAAAGTCGCGCACGCGCTTTAACATGCGGTTTGCGATACGCGGCGTACCGCGCGAGCGCGAGGCAATCTCCAGCGCACCGTCCGCTTCAATGTCAATACCTAAAATGCCGGCGCTGCGGGTGACGATTTTCGCAAGCTCCTTCGGCTCGTAGAGCTCCAAACGCAGCACCACGCCGAAACGGTCGCGCAGCGGCGCAGAAAGCTGACCGGCTCTCGTCGTTGCACCGACAAGCGTAAAGCGCGGCAGCGGCAGATGATAGGACGCCGCCATTTGTCCCTTGCCTGTAATAATGTCGAGCGCAAAGTCCTCCATGGCGGGGTACAAGATCTCCTCCACACTGCGCGGCAGACGGTGAATCTCATCGATGAACAGCACGTCGCCGGGGTTCAGATTCGTCAATAATGCGGCGAGGTCGCCCGGCTTTTCGATAGCCGGGCCGCTCGTGATGCGCAGATTGACACCGAGCTCGTTTGCAATGATGCCCGCAAGCGTCGTTTTGCCGAGACCCGGCGGGCCGTAGAGCAAAACGTGGTCAAGCGATTCTTTTCTCTGCTTTGCCGCCTGAATGAACACCTCTAAGTTTTCTTTTACCTTTTCCTGGCCCACATAGTCCGCAAAGGTACGCGGGCGCAGCGGGTTTTCCACCTCCGCGTCCTCCGGCACATACTCCGGCGCAATGACGCGGTTTTCAAAATCCATTTCGTTGTCTCTGTCAAACGTCACGCGAAAAGCACTCTCCTTTCAGCGTGTATTAAAAGCGGCTTGCCATACTCTTTAAAGCGCCGCGAATAAGTTCTTCCGTAGAGAGGGAGCCGTCCAGCTTCGCCACGGCCTGCGCGGCTTCGGACTGTGTATAACCGAGCACAATAAGCGCCTGTACGGCCTGCTCGGCGTTCTGAGACGCAGAAACAATGCCCGCGTCGTCCGTGCCGGTCAGTTCCAGCGTGCCGCCCGTAAAGCCCATCTTCTTCACGCGGTCTTTCAATTCCAGCACGATGCGCTGTGCAAGCTTCGGGCCCACGCCGCTCGCCTTTGTAAACTTTTTGCTGTCGCCGGAGGCCGCCGCCATGGCAACGCCCTCCGGGGTCATTTCGGATAAAATGGAGAGCGCCGCCTTCGGGCCCACGCCGCTGATGGTCGTCAGCATCTTGTAGCAGTTCAGCTCGCTTTTTGTAGAGAAGCCGTATAAATCAAGCGCGTCCTCGCGCACGTTTAAATGCGTATAGACCGTAGCCGTTTCGCCGATGCGCGGCATGTTTTTCTGCGTATTCATGGAAGTGAAGCACTTAAACGCCACGCCACCGCATTCAATAGCGACAACGCCCGGCTCCATGTGTACAAGTTTCCCGGTAAGACTGTAAAACATCGCTTTTGTCCTTTCTATACCCTCTGTACTCTCTGTCCAAATAGACGGCGTTACCTCAAAAACTGCCGCAGCGCCGTGCCGGAGGCATGGCAGTGGCAAATGGCAATGGCGAGCGCGTCCGCCGTGTCGTCCGGCTTCGGCACCTCACGCAGGCACAAAAGTCGGCGGGTCATTTCCATCACCTGCGGCTTTAAAGCCTTGCCATATCCCGTAACGGCCAATTTCACCTGCACGGGGGTGTATTCAAAAACAGGCACGCGGGCCTTCTGCGCCGCAAGCAAAATGACGCCACGGGCTTCCGCCACACCGATGCCGGTCGTTTTATTGTTTGAAAAATAGAGCTTTTCCACGGAGATCGCATCCGGGTGATACTGCGCCAAAACCTGCGCGATGCCGTCGTAAATAATCTCCAAACGGCAGTTGAAATCCGTGCCCGCTTTGGTTGTCACCGCGCCGTGCTCCAACGTGCGGTAACGGTTATTTTTCATTTCCACCACGCCGTAGCCGACAATGGCGTAGCCGGGGTCGATGCCGAGAACGATCATGCCGTTTTTCCTTTCAAAACCAAAGGGCAGAAAAGCCCATACTGCCTTATAGTATATCATATCTCAGCCCTTTTGAATAGCCGAAAATTCCGAAAAAATTGTGAACGGCACGCGGGTTTTCCGTATAAAAAGCGGACACACCGCCAAAAAGCCGTGTGCCCGCCAAAACTTATGAAATTTTATTCGATGAGTGCCTGCGTGCGCGCTGCCATGTCTGAAATGTGCACAAGCCCGAAGCCGTCCACGCCGGAAAGCACACGGTCGTTGAGCGGCGCCGTCCAAACCTCCGGCAAAAGCTGCGCACCCAGCACCATGCCGAGCACAGAGCCCGCCGTAGCGCAGTTGCAGTCCGTGTCAAAGCCCATCGTCAGGCACAGCTCCATCGTGTAGGTGAAGTCCTTTTTGCCCCAGAGTAAGCCCATCGCAACGATGGCCGCGTTCGAGATGGTGTGGCACCAGTGGTGCGGGTTGTTCTCATCGTACTTGCCGAGGATGTACGCTTTCGTCTCTTCCGCGGTGTCGCCGCTTTCAAAACGGCTCAAAATCTCTGCAAGCTCTTTATAAAGGCGGCTCTTTTTCGGGATCTGCTTCATGCCGGAGCGGATGATCGTCGGCATGTCGTCGTTGACCGCCGCTTTCGCGAGCATCGAGGCGATCCACATTTCGCCGTAGATGCCGTTTTTCACGTGGGAGATGGATGCATCGCGCCACGCCATTTCCGCCGCCGTTTCCGTATCGCCCGGGCAGATGTAGCCGAACAGGTCGCCCCTGATCTGCGCGCCGATCCACTCCCTATACGGGTTGCGATACGCGGCCGACTCCGGCGGGAAAATTGATTGTGCCAAATTGATATACGCCACGCGTTCCGCCGTGCACAGGTGTAAAAGTGGCAGGTTCATCAGCCAGTTTTCCGCCGCGTCGTCCGGCGTAAAATCACGTCCGTACTGCTCGACAAGCTTCAACGCGATGAGCGTGTAGTTCGTGTCGTCGTCCTCCGGCATATAGGAGACATTGTTGATCCACCCGGTTTTCTCCGCACCGTAGGCGTGCCCGTCGTCGCGCACGTTGTACTTTTCGCGCAGGATAGGCCCGATGTCGGACGAAATGTAGTTTTGCAGCGGCAAATTGCCGGTCTCCTTTAAAAGCCCGTTGATGCGTGCGCGCCGCCAGCCCTCTACCGGCTGACCCAAAAGGCAGCCTGCGCAGCGGCCGAGCCACGCGCCGTAAATTTTGTCGTAATCCGCTTCCGCTTTTTCCTTCGGCTCGCCGGCGGAAGCCGCTTTGATGCCCGGAAGGTCAGACGGCTCGTCTTTGTCCTGCGAGTTTTCAAGCGCACAAAGCTGCTCCAAAAGCTCTGCGCCCGCGGCGGTACGCGCCGCGCCGCGCGGCATTTCCTTTACCTGCTCGGCACATTCTTTAAAGCGTGCGGCATCTTCTGCGCCCTCTTCGATCCTCTGCTCGATCTCAATGGGCAAAGCGTCACAAAAATCAAACCACGGCTGTTCTCTGAGCATAAGCTGTCTCCTCTCCGGCGCGTGCGCGTCTGCATAATTATACGGTATGAGAGCGCCCAGCGCGTAATGACCAAAACGGTTGTTTCACGCACAGTTTCCGTGCGTTTTTTGTTCAGACCCCGACAAATCGCATCGGAATATTCTTATTTATAATTATACCGCATACTTTCTCAAAAGGCAAATATAAAACGCCGTGCGAAAACACAGCGTTTTGTACAATCAATCTTTCATTAACGTGACCATAACGGCCTTTTGTGCGTGCAAACGATTCTCCGCTTCGTCGAAGATCGGGCCCGCGTTCGCTTCAAACACCTCTTCGGTGATCTCCTCGCCGCGGTGTGCCGGCAGACAGTGCTGTACAATGGCATCGCTCTTTGCAACGCCCATGATCTTCTCATCGATGCAATAGCCTGCAAACGCCTTTTCGCGTGCTGCGCGCTCTTCTTCCTGACCCATAGATGTCCACACGTCAGTGATAACGACATCTGCGTCCTTTGCGGCAACCATCGGGTCATCGGTCAGCGTAAAGCAGTCATAGCCGGCTGCAAAATCGAGAATCTCCTGCGGCGGGCGGTAGCCCTCCGGGCAAGCCACAGCAACTTCCATGCCGACCTTCAGGCCGCCGACGATGAGGGAGTTCATCATGTTGTTGCCGTCACCGATGAAGCACATCTTCAGGCCGTCGAACGAGCCCTTATATTCGCGGATCGTCATGAGGTCGGCTAAGATCTGGCACGGGTGGCAGAAATCCGTCAAACCGTTGATGACCGGCACGGAGCCGTACTTTGCGAGGTCTTCGACCTCCTTCTGCTCGAAGGTGCGGATCATGATGCCGTCCACATAGCGGGAAAGCACGCGTGCGGTGTCCTGCACCGGCTCGCCGCGACCGATCTGCGAGCCTTCGCCCGCGAGCACAACAGCATAGCCGCCGAGCTGATTGATGCCCACTTCAAACGAAACGCGCGTTCTGGTGGAAGACTTCTCAAAAATCATGGCAAGGCACTTGCCCTTTAAGTGGTGGTGCTCGATGCCGTGCTTTGTCTCATACTTGAGCTGGTCGGCAAGGTTCAGAATGTCGATGATCTCCTCTTTGGAGAGATCGAGCAGTTTTAATAAATGTTTCATGGGAATTTCCTCCGTTTATTTAATCTGTTCCGCAAAAATCGCGAGACCGGCATCGATCTCTTCTTTTGTGATGGTGAGCGGCGGCAGGAAGCGCACAAGGTCTTTCGCCGTCAAAATGAGCAGACCCGCTTTCGCGCAAGCATTCAGCACATCATGGGCGTCCTTGTCCTTCACTTTCACGCCGATCATCATGCCGCGGCCGCGCACAAACTCGACGTTCGGCATTTTAAGCAGTCGCTCTTTGAAATACTCACCTTTTTCCTGCACTTCTTTTAAGAATTCCGGCTTGGATACGCGGGAAACGACCTCCACCGCACCGGCGCACACCACGGGGTTTGCACCGAACGTGGAGCCGTTCATGCCGGGGGCAAAGCTGTCCTTTACTTTCTCGCCCGCGATGCATACGCCGATCGGCAAGCCGCCGCCAAGCCCCTTCGCCGCCGTTACAACGTCCGGCAGAATGCCCGCGCGCTGATAGCTGAAGAAGTAGCCCGTGCGGCCGATGCCCGTCTGCACTTCGTCAAGCATCATCAGTACGTCACGCTCCGTGCACAGTGCACGCACGGCCTTTAAATAGTCTTCCTCCATCGGCACCACACCGCCTTCGCCCTGCACGCTCTCGAGCAGCACGGCGCAGACCTCGGGGTCAGAGAGCTTCGCTTTCAGGTCTTCCACGTCGTTGCCCTTGGCGTACACAAAGCCCTCGGTCAGCGGGGTGAAAAGCCGATGAAAGCCGTCCTGACCCGTTGCCGCCAATGTGGTGAGCGTTCTGCCGTGAAAAGAATTTTCCAGCGTGACGATCTTATACGCGTGCTTCTTTTCGCCGTATTTACGGGCAATTTTAATGGCGCACTCGTTCGCTTCCGCGCCGCTGTTGCAGAAGAACGAACGGCAAAGGCCGCTGTTTTTTGCAAGCAGTTCCGCAAGCTGTGTGTTTTTATCACAGTAATAATAGTTCGACATGTGCTGAATTTTGCCCGCCTGTTCGGTGACGGCCTTCACCCAGCCCTCGTCGCAATAGCCCAGCGCATTTACGCCGATGCCGGAGGTGAAATCGTAGTAATGCTTGCCCTCCACGTCCCAAGCCTCGGCGTTTTTGCCGTGGCTGAGCGCCACGTCCACACGGCCGTAGGAATGGAGGATATACTCCTGTTCCTGCTTTTTAATTGCTTCAAAACTCATATTCAAAATTCCTTTTGTTTCCACAATATCGTCTGTACCCTGTTGAAAACATATCCGTACTTGTCTTCCACACCGATACTATCGCCGACGAACCCCAGTGCTTCTCCCATTCGCCGTTTTCGTTCACGGGTACGGGCGCGGTTTTCCCTCTTAATAGAACATCGTGCCGATGCCTTCATCGGTGAAGAGCTCGACCAGAATGGAGTGCGGTGTTCTGCCGTCGATGATATGCGCGCGCTCTACGCCGCGGCGCACAGCCTCCACGCAGCAGTCAATCTTCGGAATCATGCCGCCGCTGATGATGCCGTCGCGCTTCAGCTTCGGCACGTCGCTGACGTTTACGACCGGGATAAGCGTGTTTTCGTCGTCCTTATCCCGCAGCAGACCGACAATATCGGTCATCAAAATGAGCTTGCGCGCGCCGAGTTCCGCCGCAATGCGCGCCGCCGCCACATCGGCGTTGATGTTGTACACCTCACCGTGGTAGCCTGCCGCCACCGTGGAGATAACGGGTGTGTAGCCGGAAGCAATGGCATCTTCAACGATCTTCGTGTTCACTTCGCGGATCTCGCCCACAAAGCCGAGGTCTTCGGCTGCGGGCAGCTTATCCGCCTTCAGCATGGAGCCGTCAAGGCCGCACAGGCCGACCGCCTTGCCGCCGGTGTTTTCCAAAAGCTGTACGAGGTCTTTATTGACTTTGCCTGCCAGCACCTGCTGCACAATGTCCATCGTCTCCGCGTCGGTATAGCGCATACCGCCGACAAAGCGGCTTTCCTTGCCGATCTTTTTCAGCATGCCGCTGATCTCCGGGCCGCCGCCGTGCACCAGCACGACATTCACGCCGACGAGCTGCATCAGCACAATATCGTTCATCACGGCTTCTTTCAGCTCCGGGTTAATCATAGCATTGCCGCCGTATTTGACGACGATGGTCTCGCCCGCCCACCTTTTGATATACGGCATCGCCTGCACGAGCACATGGGCGCGGTCGCTGTTCGAGATGCCGATCTTCTTTTCTTCACTCATGTTCTGTAATCTCCGTTGATTTTCACATAGTCATAGGTGAGGTCGCAGCCGAAGGCTTCCGCCTCCGCGTCGCCGCTGTTGAGCTCCACCAGAATGGTAATTTCCTTTTCATGCAGCACCTTTGCGGCTTCTTCCTCGCTGAAGTTGATGCCCGCACCGTTCACGCAGACATCTACCTGCCCGTACGCGCTCTTAAAGGACACGTCCACCTTGTTGATGTCGATATCCGCGCCGGCATAACCGATGGCGCACAGCACGCGGCCCCAGTTGGCGTCTTCGCCGAACATGGCAGCCTTGAGCAGAGAGGAGCAGATGACGGACTTTGCAACCGTCTTCGCCGTCTCCCAGTCCTTCGCGCCGGTCGTCTTGCAGATGAGCAGCTTTGTTGCGCCCTCGCCGTCGCCCGCCATCATCATGGAAAGCTTTCTGCAAACCGCCGTCAGCGCCTCAAGAAACGTCTTGTACGCTTCGTTTTCTTCGGTGATCTCCTCGTTTTCCGCCTCGCCGTTCGCCATAATGGCAAGCGTGTCGTTCGTGGAGGTATCGCCGTCCACGCTGATCATGTTGAATGTGGTGTCTGCCGCCGCCTTAATGGCCTTTTGCAGCATCGGCACGGAAATGGCGCAGTCCGTCGTGACAAAGCACAGCATCGTCGCCATATTCGGGTGGATCATGCCGGAGCCCTTGGAGATGCCGCCGATGCGCACTTCTTTGTCGCCGAGCGTAATCTTTACGGCGCACTCTTTTTCGATGGTGTCGGTCGTCATGATGGCCTTTGCCGCCATGTTGGAGCCGTTTTCATTCAGCAGTGCCGCCAACGCCGGGGCTGCATTCTCAATCGGCGCGATCGGCAAAATCTGCCCGATAACGCCCGTAGACGCGACGATGACATCGTGCGGGTCAATGCCGAGCGCTTCGCCCGCGATTTCGCACATGCGCCACGCTTTCTTTTCGCCGTCTGCGTTGCAGGTGTTGGCGTTGCCGCTGTTGCAGATGACCGCCTGTGCGCGGCCGTCCGCGATATTTTTGCGTGTGACAAGAATCGGCGCACCCTTTACAAGGTTCTGCGTGTAAACGCCTGCCGCCGCACACGGTGTTTTGCTGAAAATCATAGCCAGATCGGCTTTGGACTTATTTTTGCGGATGCCGCAGTGGATGCCGCCGGCTAAAAAGCCCTTGGCCGCGGTGACGCCGCCTTCGATAAACTGCATACTGAATTGCTCCTTATATAAAAATCGCTTTCCCTTAATTTCGTACTCTTTTAGAATGCCGGCGGAACGAGCTTTAAGCCGCAGGTTTCGTCCAGACCGAACAGAATGTTCATGTTCTGAATGGCCTGCCCTGCCGCGCCCTTCACCATGTTATCGATAGCGCTGATGGCGATGAACGTGCCGGTGCGCAGGTCCGTAAAAATGGACACATCGCAGAAATTCGTGTACTTGATGTTGTGAATATCGGCGCTCTTGCCCTTTGGCAGCAAACGCACAAACGGCTCTTTGCCGTATCTTTCCTCATACGCCGCGCGAAGCATTTCCTCCGTAACGCCCGGCTTGAGTTTTGCATAGCATGTCGCTAAAATGCCGCGGTTCACCGGCAGCAGATGCGGCACGAACGTGATGTGCATTTTCTCACCCGAAATTTTGGAAAGCGTCTGTTCGATTTCCGGCGTATGGCGGTGGCACGCGACTTTATACGCGGACATCCCCTCATTCAGCTCCGGGTAGTGGCTGTTCTGCGCCGGCTTTCTGCCCGCGCCGGTCACGCCGGACGCGCAGTTTGCGATGATACCGGTCGTCTCGATATAGCCCTTTTCCAGTGCCGGCACAAGTGCAAGCGGCACCGCCGTGGTGTAGCAGCCCGGGTTTGCAACGAGCTTTGTCTTCTTAATTTCCTCGCGGAACAGCTCCGGCAGACCGTACACGGCTTTTTCGTGCAGCGCCTTATCCGTAAATGTGCCGCCGTACCACTCGGTGTATTCTTCCTCGCTCTTTAAGCGGAAGTCCGCGCCGAGGTCGATGAACGCCTTGCCTTTTTTGTCACACTCCGCAGCAAGCTCCTGCGAAAGGCCGTGCGGCAAAGCGGCAAAGATGACATCGCTTTTTTCCACAACCGCTTCCTGCGTGGTGCAGATGAGGTCGCACATTTCGCGGTATGCCGGGTAAACGTCCGACAAAGCCTGTCCCTCAAAGCTTACAGAGCTGATGGCCGCAAGCTCCGCTGCGGGATGCCCCGCAATCAGGCGGCAGATCTCCGCGCCCGCATAACCGGTGGCGCCCACGACGCCGACCTTAATCTTTTCCATTTTGATACCCCCAACAAAGGTAAAATTGAATTTATAGCCCGTTTACGATCGTGCGCACTTCTTTTGCCGCCGCGCGGACGTTCTCCGGGCACGGCGCACCCTTGACCTTGCGGTCGCGCACGCATTTTTCAAGGTTGATGGCCTCGTACACGCCCTCGTCGAACGCATTACAGACCTTTTTGTATTCGTCGATCGGCAGCGTCTCCAGCGTCAGGCCGCGCTCGATGCACAAGGCGACAAGCTCGCCCGTAATCTTATACGCATCGCGGAACGGCAGGCCCTTTGAAGCCACCAGATAATCCGCGCAATCCGTTGCATTGATGAAGCCCTTTGCCGCTGCGGCGCGCATGTTCTCTTTCAAAACGCGCATTGTTTTCAGCATCGGGATAAACGGCGTCAGGCACAGGCGCAGGGTATCCACCGCGTCAAACACGGCTTCCTTGTCCTCCTGCATGTCCTTGTTGTACGCGAGCGGCAGACCCTTCATCATGGTCAAAAGCGCCATCAGGTCGCCGAACACGCGGCCGCTCTTGCCGCGGATAAGCTCCGTAATATCCGGGTTCTTCTTCTGCGGCATGATGCTGGAGCCGGTGGAAAACGCGTCGTCCAGCTCGATGAATTTAAACTCCCACGAGCACCAAAGAATGATCTCCTCGGAAAATCTCGAAAGATGCACCATCGCAAGCGAAATCGCCGCGGCGATTTCCGCGCAGAAATCGCGGTCGGCAACGCCGTCGAGGCTGTTGCGGCTCACGCCGGAGAAGCCGAGCAGCTTCGCCGTCAAATCACGGTCGAGCGGGTACGTCGTTCCGGCCAAAGCGCCGGAGCCGAGCGGGCAAACGTCCATACGCTTTAACGCGTCCTGCATACGGCCGATGTCGCGCAGGAACATTTCGGCATACGCCATTAAATGATGCCCGAACGTGATGGGCTGTGCGCGCTGCAAATGCGTGTAGCCCGGCATAACGGTGTCGGCATATTCCTCCGCCTGGTCGCACAGTACGTTGATGAGCTCTTTTAACTGTTCCATGAGCCCCGCGCACTCCTTGCGCAGCGTCAGACGAACATCCAGCGCAACCTGATCGTTGCGGCTGCGAGCGGTATGTAATCTCTTGCCTGCGTCGCCGATGCGCGCCGTCAGCTCGCCCTCGATAAACGTGTGAATATCTTCGGCATCGGGGTCAATGTGCAGAGCGCCCGTCTCGATGTCCTTTTCGATTTTCTCAAGCTCCGCGCAGATCTTTTCGCTTTCGCCTTTATCGATAATTCCCGCCGCGCCGAGCATTGTGGCATGCGCAATGCTGCCCTCAATGTCCTCTTTGTACATGCGGCTGTCAATAGAAATAGACGAGTTAAAGTCGTTCGTCTTCGGGTCTGCCTCCTTCTGGAAGCGGCCTTTCCATAATTTCATGGCTGAATCTTTCCTTCCCGTTTATGGCAGAAAAGGGCAGGCAGATGAATGCCTACCCTAAATCTACTTTTGGATTATTTATTTTCGGTCTTTGCCTTCATGTGTGCATAAACCTTGATCGGCAGGCCGAACAGGTTGATGAAGCCGTCTGCATCCGCCTGATTGTAGACCTCATCCTCATCGAACGTTGCGATCTCCGGGTCATACAGGCTGTACGGAGAGGTGACACCTGCATCAATGATGTTGCCCTTATAAAGCTTCAGCTTGACATCGCCGGTAACGGTCTGCTGGGTGGAATCTACAAATGCGGAAAGCGCCTCGCGCAGCGGGGTGAACCACTGGCCGTAGTAAACAAGTTCCGCAAACTTCAAACCGATCTGCTGCTTGTAGTGGAACGTGTCTCTGTCCAGGCACAGCTCTTCAAGCTTATTGTGTGCGTGGTAAAGGATTGCACCGCCCGGAGTCTCATAAACGCCGCGGCTCTTCATGCCGACAAGTCTGTTCTCTACGATATCCGCAAGGCCTACGCCGTTCTTGCCGCCGAGCTCGTTGAGCGTCGTTACAACTTCCACACCGTTCATTTCCTTGCCGTTGATGGCGGTCGGCTTGCCCTTTTCAAAATGAATCGTCACATAAGTGGGCTCGTCCGGGGCCTGCTCCGGGGAAACGCCGAGCTCAAGGAAGCCCGGGTGGTTGTACTGCGGCTCGTTTGCCGGATCTTCAAGGTCAAGGCCCTCATGGGACAGATGCCAGATGTTCTTATCCTTGGAGTAGTTTGTTTCACGGTTGATCTTCAGCGGAATGTTGTGTGCTTCCGCATACTCGATTTCTTCTTCTCTCGATTTGATGCTCCACTCTCTCCACGGAGCGATGATGGTCATTTCGGGAGCAAACGCCTTAATGGTCAGCTCGAAACGAACCTGATCGTTGCCCTTGCCGGTGCAGCCGTGGCAGATGGCGTCTGCGCCCTCGGCCTTGGCAATTTCAACGATGCGCTTTGCGATGATCGGGCGGGCAAAGGACGTGCCGAGCAGGTACTTGTTCTCGTAGACCGCACCTGCCTGTACGGTGGGATAAACATATTCCTGAATGAATTCTTCCTTGAGGTCTTCAATGTAGAGCTTCGATGCACCGGTCTTCAGTGCTTTTTCTTCCAGACCGTCAAGCTCCGTGCCCTGACCCACGTCGGCGGAAACCGCGATGACCTCGCAGTTGTTGTAGTTTTCCTTCAGCCACGGGATGATGATGGAGGTATCCAGACCACCGGAGTACGCCAGAACGACCTTTTTAATATCCTTCTTTGCCTTTGCCATGATGTAACCCTTCCTTTTTTCATAAACCGCCGTCATCGTGCGGCGGAGAATTATTTGTTTCAACGGTCATTATTATACACCGTTTTCCGGAAAAATCAACCCTTTTCTTGAATATTTATTCATCTTTTTTGAAAGTTGTCGAAATTTCCAGATTTCATGCGGGTTTTTCGGCTTTGTATTTGTGTATTTTTCAAAATTCAATCTTCAAAAATATGCATTTTCGAATGAATATAGCGCATATTATACATTTGTATACACTGCTTTATACATTTTCGCTTTCGGAATTGTTTTCTACGATATAGGGCTTTATCAGCGCCATTTCGCGCGGCTCCACACGGGCATGAATAAGGAGCCCTTCCGGCACGTATTCTTCGGAGACGAGCGCGCCCACTTTTCTCAGCTGTGCCGCAATGCCCGTCTTTGCAAACGGCAGCAGCGCCGTCACGTCCACAGGCTTCACCGGCAGGTTATCTTCAATCGCCTGCAAAAGCGCCGGGATGCCTTCGTTTTTCAGCGCACTGATGCGCACCGCGCCCGTCAAATGCAAAGCGCTGTCCGCATCGCCCACAAGATCCCATTTATTGAGCACCGGGATAACCGGGCGGTCACCGCAGCCGAGGCTCTGCAAAATTTCATTTGTCACGTCCAAGTGCGTGCGCGCTTCGGGGCTGGAAGCATCGCACACGTTCAAAATGATGTCCGCCGTTGCAGCCTGCTCCAACGTGGAGCGAAACGCCTCCACCAAATGGTGCGGCAAGCGGCGCACAAGGCCGACCGTATCGATGAGCATAACGGTCTTGCCGCCGGGCAGCTTCAACGCGCGCGCCGTGGGGTCCAGCGTCGCGAAAAGCTTATCCTCCGCCAAAACGCCCGCTTGCGTCAAGAGATTCATCAAGGTCGATTTGCCCGCGTTCGTGTAGCCGACAAGCGCCACCGTCACCGTGCCGTCCTTTTCGCGGCGGCGCTGCGTTTCGTGGCGGCCGACTTCAATTTTCTTCAACTGCTCGCGCAGCGCTTCAATTCTGCGGCGAATGTGTCGGCGGTCGGTCTCCAGCTTCGTTTCGCCCGGGCCGCGCGTGCCGATGCCGCCGCCGAGACGCGAAAGCGCCGTGCCTTTGCCGGTCAAACGTGGCAGAAGGTATTTCAGCTGCGCCGCTTCCACCTGCACCTTACCTGCGCGGCTCTGCGCACGCTGCGCAAAAATATCGAGGATCAGCATCGTGCGGTCCACAACGCGCACGTCTGTCGCATTTTCAAGGTTGCGGATCTGCGTCGGCGTCAGCTCGCGGTCAAAAATAATCAGCTCAATCTCGTTGTTCTCACAGAAATTCCGAATTTCCTCCACCATACCGCTGCCTACACACGTCGCGGTCTCCGGGGAGGGGCGCTTCTGCATCATCGTCGCAATAGGCTCCGCGCCGCCGCTTTTTGCAAGCTCCCACAGCTCGCGCAGCGATTCCTCCGCGTCATACTCGCCCGTGTCCAGCGAGACCAAAAGCGTGCGCTCCGGCACGATTACGTTTTCCGTATAATTCATAAGGTTCTCCTTTTTTCATTTCTGATCTATCGTTTCAAAGCCGCAGCGTTTTCCGCCGCAGTTTGTTGTTTCCCACTTTCTATTATACAGAAAACAAAGAAGAAAACAATCAATATTTATCAATCAATGGTGAATTCCTTGCATTTCTGAACTCGAAAATTTCTAATACTTATTCTAAATAATATTGACATTTAGCTGTATATATGTTAATGTTGACTTGTACAAATAACTTATTTTAAATTGAGGTGCTTCCGATGCACATTTAAAGTCTTCTTTAAATTTCGCCTTACAAACTCTAATGCGTATTTGTACATTTGAGTATTAAAAATGCTGTGTAATTATTTGCAATTTATTCTAAAGTTTATTTAGATGAAAGGAGTTTCTCATGAAGAAATTGGTCTCAACAGTCATTTCTATGCTTTTGCTTTTATCTAGCGTATTCGTATATGCAAGCGAACCCACTTTCTCCACTTCGGCGTCTCTAGAAAAAGTTCAAACATTTTCCGCTCAAACCTTACCTGAATCTATTTACAAATTCATTGAAGATTGTGATGTCGAAATCAAAGATGACTCTGTCATCTGGATTGAACAAGATAGCAATTCATCCGCTCTCCGTATTCAAAACACAGAAGGCACCAAAAAAACATTAACCAGTGTCTTTGAAATTTCAACTGACGAAGATGGTAATTCTTTCAAAAACAATTCCGTCGCCGAACTTTTAAATCCTCCTATTCAACCCGTGGACGGATACACACAGCCGTTCAATCAAGAGGGAATTAAAGTTAGTTATACATGCGTGTATAACCTTGAAATTTCGGATCGTTGGTATTACCACATGATTGGCTCATATTTCACATACAAAGCTGATGCTGGAACGGCACCCAGTTCTATTCGCCTCTGGTTTAGCGGATATGGTGATTTATATCAAAAAAGCTCATCTTCCTATAAACTTCTAAAAGAAGATCAGCACAAAGTAATTGATTTTACTCGATATGCTCCTTCAAAAAATACAATGTATTCGAAAACCGACGAAATGCCCACAAATCAATATATTGTTCCCATCAATGCAAATGGTGGTATGGAAGTAATCCTCTATGTAAATGTTGGTGGACGGCAATTATATGACCACTATATATTTTCATAATCTCAATAATATTTAATCATAACAAGTGAGTGGTTAAGACAATGAAAAAGCAATTTGCGATCATGTTCTGCCTTTTGGCGATGTTTACATGCCTTGTCGGGTGCTCAACCGGCTCGAAAGCCTCATTCCCCGAAACGTTTATCGGCTCTGTGGGACAGGGGAAAACCGATGCGCTGAAAACGCTCGGTACTACCGAACAGGCGCTCTCCGATTATACCGTTGACGTTTACGGCAAAACCGCCGATGTGCAGCTCTCGTTTGATGCATACCGCGGCGATGAAACCTCCGCCGGCAAGCTCAACTACGCAGAGCTCACCGTACCGTGCACGCCGAATGATGACGGCTTTTCATACATGCGCACCTGCTATGATGAGCTTGAAAAAGCGCTCGGCGGACCGTTCACGACCGACGTGAACATGGACGGCGTTTCCGCCGAAGACGATACCGATACGCTTTTTGCGGCGCTGCAAAAAGATGCAGGCGGCGAAAATGTCTGCGCCTTACAATACCAGTGGCGCGGTCTCGGTAAAAACGAGTCGCTGCTTTACCTTTATTACTATCCGAACGAAAACGGCTCGGCGCGCGTAAAGCTCACGTTTTTGCCGAAAGAGCGTGCACAAATTTCATAAAGCTCTGTAAAAAGGCGCGGAAGTTTTGAAAAGCTCCTGCGCTTTTTGCGTTTTCAAAAAATTTACAGGTTTTCGATTTGCTTTTTTTCGCGTATTGTGGTAATATACGATATTATCATACATGCCAAGCGGCATATGGCTGCGGCAAATTTTTTGTAGGAAAGACAGGTTATTTTTTCTCAGATGGACAGTCACAGTACAGGGTTGATCATAGCGTTGATCGTTCTGATCGTTTTGTCCGCCTATTTCTCCGCCACGGAAACGGCGTTTTCGTCGCTCAACCGTATCCGGCTCAAAAACTTGACCGATAACGGCAACAAGCGCGCAAAGCTCGCCTATAAGCTCGTGGATAATTACGACGAGCTCATCTCTTCCGTTCTGGTGGGAAACAACATCGTCAACATCAGTGCGTCTTCTCTCGCCACCGTTTTGTTTATCAAAGCATTCGGCGACAACGGTCCCACCGTTTCCACCATCGCCATGACGATCATCGTGCTCATTTTCGGCGAGGTCACGCCGAAAAGCATCGCAAAAGAGGCCCCGGAAGCGTTCGCTATGTTTTCCGCGCCCATCATCAACGTGCTCATTTACGTCTTCAAGCCCATTAACGTATGTCTTGTGGGCATCAAAAAGCTGGTGAAAAAATTCGTAAAGGTCTCTAACGACCGTACCATTTCGGAAAGCGAACTGCTCACCATCGTGGAGGAAGCCGAGCACGACGGCGGTATCAACGAAAACGAAAGCGAGCTTATCCACAACGTCATCGAGTTCGACGACCTTGAAGCCATCGATATCATGACGCCGCGCGTAGACGTGGAAGCCGTGGATAAGACGAGCACCGTGCAGGAAGTCGCCGACCTCTTTACGGAAACAGGCTTTTCGCGCCTGCCGGTGTATGAGGAGACGATTGACAGCATCGTCGGCATTATCAATGAGAAAGATTTCCATAACCTCGTGCTGCGCGACGGCAACGCGGTGAAGCAGATCATCAAGCCCGTGGAGTTCATCCCGCCTTCGATGAAAATTTCCGCGCTTTTAAAGCTTTTGCAGCAGAACAAATCGCACCTTGCCGTCATCGTGGATGAGTTCGGCGGCACCGAGGGCATCGTCACGCTGGAAGACATCATCGAAGAGCTTGTCGGCGAGATCTGGGACGAACACGACGAAGTGGTGGAAGCGTTTCAAAAGGTCAGCGACAACGAATACCTTGTCGATTGCTCCACCAACCTTGACGACCTTCTTGAATACTTCCATTTGAAGTCCGATTCCGAAGCCTCCACCATCAACGGTTGGGTCATCGAGCAGCTCGATCGCATCCCCGAAAAGGGCGACTGCTTTGATTTTGAAAACCTGCATGTCGTTGTAGAAGAAACAGAGTACCAGCGTGCCACCCGCGTGCGCATCACTGTGTCCCCGAAAAAGGAAGAGTCCGAAGAAGCATAAAATTCTATAATTCATAAATCATTCCTAATTGCGCCCCGCTGTTTAACGCAGCGGGGTTTTCGCTTTGCAAAAGCATCCGCCAAAATAATTTGCAAATCTTTTTCTTTCCTTTTAAACAGGTTTATGCTATAATAAAATCGACAAAAATCTTTCTCATATTTTATTTAAAATTGTAAGAATTTCGTAAGGAGATTTTAAGAAATGCTAAAGCTGGAGCTTTTACTGCGCCGCATTCGCGGTTTTGACGCAAAGCGCATGATGGTGTATGTTCGCGACGTCAAAAAAGAGACCAAAACGCCCACACCCGTCATCATGGCGGATATGCTGTACTGCATTTTGCGGTATAACGTAGGATTTTACGATTACCACATTTTCGGTTTTGCGCACATCCACGGCGCAAAGGCGAGAAACACATTCTTCACCATGCAGGATAACTGGCGCTTGACCCGTATGGTAAACAGCCCTGAAGACCGCCCCTATTTTGAAAACAAGCTGCTGTTCTGCCGCACGTTTGCGCCGTACCTCGGACGGTCGTTTTTAGACCTCAATGAAGCCGGTGAGGACGCGCTTGCCGATTTTCTGCGCCACCACCCCGTGGTGTTTTTAAAAGAGCCGGAAAGCTTCGGCGGTCTGGGGGTCAAACGCTTTGACAGCGCCGGGACCGATTTAAACGACCGAGAGGCCGTGAAAAGGCTGCGCGAAAACTGGGTGCAAAACGGCTTACTGCTCGTGGAAGAAGCCTTACAGCAGCACCCGGAAATGAGCGCGCTGTATCCGTATTCGCTCAACACCCTGCGCGTCTGCACCTTAACAGATGACAAAGGCGACGTGCATGTGCTGTACAGCTTTGTGCGCACGGGCCGCCACGGCTCATTTGTAGATAACACCACAAGCGGCGGGCTCAACGCGCTCATCTGCGACGACGGTGTCATCCGCCGCCCCGCTATGTCCGATAAAACCGGCATGTATTTCGACATGCACCCCGATACCTGCACGCCATTCATAAACTTCCGCGTACCATATTTTGATGAAGCGATTGCGCTGTGCAAAAAAGCCGCGAAGGTCCGCCCCGACATGCGGTACGTCGGCTGGGACGTGGGCATCACCCCCACCGGTCCCGTTTTGGTGGAGGGCAACAACCTCCCCGCCTACGACGGGCAGATCTACCACCAGCAGGAGAACCCCGGCACCGGCCTCCGCCCCCTCGTCCGCTCCATCATCCCGGAGTTTTAGTTTACATAATTTTAAAATCATACGCAGAAACCCGCATTGCAGCCGGAAATTCCGTTTGCAATGCGGGTCTTTTATTTTTCGGTTCGTTCCGCGCGTCTGGCTTTGAAGAACCGGCGCAGGATTGCCGTGCATTCTTCACACAGCAATCCGCGGTATAATTCGGGTTTAAAGGCATTTTTGAGCGACGTCACCGACACAGCCGTGCCGCACGCACCCATAGCTTCGTCTTCCGTGCCGAACACGATGCGGTCCACGCGGGCGTTTACCGTCGCGCCCGCACACATGGGACACGGTTCCAGCGTCACATACAGCGTACAGCCGGTCAACCGCCAGGAGCCGAGCACTTTTGCCGCCTGTTCCATCGCTTCCAGCTCCGCATGGCCAAGCACACTCTGATGCTCTTCTCGCCGATTCCGCCCACGCCCGATGACTTTGCCGTCCTTCACAACAACGGCGCCCACCGGCACTTCACCTGCCGAAAAGGCTTCTTCCGCAAGCGAAAGCGCCTCGCGCATGAACTTTTCCTCCGGCACAAACGCGCGGTTTTTCATGGCATTATACGGCATATGTCCCCTTACGAATACAGCGTCACGATACACATTACAACAAACAGCACATAGTAGCAGATGAAACCGGGATTCACGAACATCCACAACGCCTTCCCGCGTACCGGGACGCCGCGCTGCATGGGCGTGCGGAACACCTTATGACCGGTGAAATTGCGGATAAGCAGCACCACAAGCGCAATCAGCCCCAAGCCGTACACGATATACGTCAGCAAATTGCTCGCGATATTCGCCGCATCCGCGCCCACAAGCCCCTCAAGGGCGATGGGCAGCGTCGCAAGCAGGTTATTGAGCATGTGCACGAAAATGTTCACCCAAATGTTGCGGGTACGCACATACAAAAGCGCCATTACAAAGCCCGCCATAAGCACCACGGGCAAGGACTGAATGCTGTAATGCGCCATGCCGAAGATCAGTGCGGAGAAGATCACCGCAGGCCAGTCACCCCAGCGGCGCATGACAGCCGTCGTCACGCTGCGAAACGCAAATTCCTCCGTCACCGGCGCGACGAGCACGACCGAAACGAACATCGTCAACGCCTGCACAGGCGTCAGCGCCAAAAGGTCTGCCGTGTTTGCGTCGCCGTTCAGCCCCGCGCCCTCCAAAAGCTGCGAGATGAGGTTTGCGGGAATGTTCATCAAAACGCTGACGGCAAGGCCCGCAAAGACGAGCAAAACACTGTTCAGCACACCGTTTTTCTCCACAAGCACCGTGTCCGAGAGCTTTCTTTTCCCAAAGAACAGAAAAAACGAGAACGGCAACACAATGGATAAGAACGATGCAATGGACGAAATAAGGTAATACGCCGTCGGCGGAAAGCCGCCAATGGTGTTCGGCCCCATAAAATTCACGCCGCACACCGTTAAAATCAGCGTTGCAAGCGTCGTCCACAAAACCTGTATCGGCAAAGAGGTCATGGTCGCAAACGAAAGGCGGGAGGCCGCGCGGCGCAGCTCCTTTTGCTCCAAACGCGCGGGGTCCGCCCACTTCGGCGGCTGTACGGGTGCGTAATATACGGGCTGTTGCACCGGCTGTGCATAAACGGGCGCGCCGTTACCGCCCTGCGGCGGATATGTATACACCGGCGTCGGGTTCTGCACCGGCGCGGGATTCTGCGGCGCGGTATACACCGGCTGCCCGTTATAAAGCGGCTGCGTCACCGGCTGCCCAGCGGGCGTGTAGTTCCGGTTATCGTTCATGCTCATTCATCCTTTCCCTTTTTGGTTTTCCCGTTTTTTTCGGGCTTTTTCACGTGAAAACGGATCGTCAGCTTTTCCACCCAGCCCTTTTTGTACTTGAGGGAAATGTAGCCGACGGTGCTCATCACCAGTGCGCCGATGGCGTCCACGATGATGTCCTTCATCGTGTCCTGCAAGGCTGCCTGCCCAATAAGCGCCGTGCCGTTATCCAGCATATATTTCTGCATGTTGGTGCCGAAAACGGAATCCATCGTGAATTCATAAATTTCCCACACCGCGCCCAGCGCAAGCGCAAAGCAAAACGCAAACACAGCGATGAACACCGGCGAAAGATTCAACGGTATGCGCTCCGCATTATTGAAAATCGCAATCATGGAAAAGCCAAGCGCACCCAGCATTGCGCCGCTCATCGTGTGCAGAATTGTGTCCCAGTGCGGTACGGCGTAGTAAAAGCTTCGCACCTCGCCGAGGAAGATCGCGCAGTACAAAAACGCAATGTACAAAACCAGCATCACGCGCGGAATCTGCAGCGTTTTCTGCCGAATGAGCCGCAGCGGCAGCACAATGGCGGCAATGCCCAAAAGGCACTGCAAAAGCATCAGCACATAATCTTCGCGGCTGCGCACTTCCTCCGTCCCGCCGTCGTGCGACACAATACGTACTACAAGGTAGCCAAGCGGCAGGATAAAGCTCAGCAGCACCGCCATGATGAACATGCCGGTAAAGTCCCGTTTTCTTTTCGGCTTCATAGCCCGTCCTCCTAATGGGGATATTTTTTACTGTGCAAGCAGCTCTGCGACGTTATTTGCGTAAGCGACCGGGTCTTCAATGGAGCGTCCCTCAATAAGCAGCGCCTGATCGTACAGCACTTCGGTGTACTTTTTCAGCTTGTCTTCGTCATTTTCAAAGCGGCGCAGCACCTCAAACACCGGGTGCTCGGTGTTGAGCTCAAATATCTGCTCGGCCTTCACTTTCTGCTCCGCACCCGGCATGGAATTTAACACCTTCTCCATCTCCATGGAGATCGCGCCGTCCGTCGTGATGCACACGGGGTGATTTTTAAGTGTCGTCGAAACGCGCACGTCCTTTACGCGCTCGCCGAGAATCGTCTTCATCTTCTCAAGCAGAGCCTTGTTTTCCTCCGCCTGCTTTTCGGCAGCCTGCTTTTCTTCTTCGGTCTGCACGCGTGCGTCTTCCGCCGCAACGTTCTTGAAGCTCTTGCCTTCGTACTCCTGCAACACCATCAGCGCGAACTCGTCCACATCGTCCGTAAGGTACAGCACCTCGTAGCCGCGGTCAAGCACGGCTTCGGTCTGCGGCAGATGCGCAATGCGCTCCGGGGTCTCGCCCGCCGCGTAGTAAATGCAGGTCTGGTCTTCCTTCATGTCCTGAACGTACTCTTTCAGCGTGCGCATCTTGCCCGTGGAGGAGCGGAACAGCACAAGATCCTTGAGCTTATCCTTGTTGATGCCGTAGTTCTCGTACATGCCGAATTTGAGTCTGAGGCCGAAGCTCTCAAAGAACTTCTCGTAGTTCTCTCTGTCGTGCTCCAGCATGGATTTAAGCTCCGACGCAATCTTCTTCTCAATGCGCGTCGCGATAAGTTTTAACTGACGGTCGTGCTGCAACATTTCACGGGAGATATTCAGCGACAGATCCTGCGAATCGACAAGGCCCTTCACAAAGCCGAAGTAATCCGGCAGCAGGTCTGCGCACTTTTCCATAATGAGTACGCCGGAAGCATACAGCTGCAAACCCTTTTCGTAGTCTCTCGAATAATAATCCATCGGCGCTTTTGCAGGGATAAACAGCAGTGCGTTATACGTCGCCGTACCCTCTGCGGAGGTATGGATAACCTTCAGCGGGTCCTGCCAATCGTAGAACTTCTCCTTATAGAAGCTGTTGTATTCTTCTGCCGTGATCTCGTTTTTATTCTTCTTCCACAGCGGCACCATGCTGTTGAGGGTCTCCACCTCAAAGTAGTGCTCATATTCGTTCTCCGCACCCTCCTTCGCACGGGTCTTTTCGACCTCCATGCGGATGGGGTAGCGGATATAATCGGAATACTTCTTCACGAGCGAACGAATGCGGTATGTATCGAGGAACTCGCTGTACTTTTCTTCCTCGGTGTCCTCTTTGATATGCAAAATGATCTCGGTGCCGTGGTCGGCCTTTTCGCACTCGCGGATGGTATAGCCGTCCGCGCCGTCGGACTCCCAGCAATACGCCTGCTCTGCGCCGTACGCCTTGGATTCCACGCGCACGTGGTCGCTGACCATAAACGCAGAATAGAAGCCCACACCGAACTGACCGATGATGTCGATATCCTCGTTCTTTTCGTTTTCAGACTTGAATTTCAGCGAGCCGCTCTTTGCGATGACGCCGAGGTTCTGGTCAAGCTCCTCCTGCGTCATGCCGATGCCGTTATCGCGGATACGCAGCGTGCGGCTGTCCTTATCCGCCGCAAGGAAGATCTGGAAGTCGTCACGATTGAGTCCCGTAGCGCCGTCCGCCAGGGATTTATAGTAAAGCTTATCGATCGCGTCGCTCGCGTTGGAGATCAGCTCGCGCAGAAAAATCTCCTTATGGGTATAAATAGAATTGATCATGAGATCAAGAAGTCTTTTAGACTCCGCTTTAAACTGTTTTTTTGCCATGCAAATTCTACCTCTTTTTCATTTTGGGCATCAAAATCGCGCATTCATCCGCCCGCATTCTCTTTCTAACAACTATACTATATATTTGTTAAAAAATCACGAACAATTTTAATTTGGTTAAAAAAAAGAACGGTTTAAATTTAAATTTCGCATGGATTATTTTTTCTAAAGGCGGCAATGCCGCCTTTTAAGGAACCCCTTGATAGGGTTTCTTACGAAAAATCGTCCACCGGACGATTTTTCTATTTTCCTGATCTTTGGGTAGGCAAAAGGATTTCGCCATTTGCGAATGGCGACTCAAGGCTCTGCCTTGATGAATCCAAGCGAACGCTTATGTTCGCTTTCAAGTTTTCTCGAAGAAAACTTGACTAAAGACTTTTAACCATGCTCGCCGTTAGAACTCTGCGGCAAACAAAAGAACTTTTCAAAGAACCGCCACACCTTCACTGCCCCGGTCACGGGGATTCTCGCGTCCAGCTCAAACGCGTTGATTTTCAAAAACGCCTTACCGTCCGCCTGATACAGCATTTCCGCCGGCGGGGCGTTGTCATTAAAGCTCAACCGTCTTCCCTCGGCGTCCACCATCAGCATACCGAACACAAACAGCAGCACCAGCACGGTGCAGAAAAACGACATCAAAAACGCGCGGGAACACACACATTTGCGCATGCAAAACACCTCCGCATGCAGTATGCCCCGTCCGTTTTCCGCTATTCCTCCGCTATGTCGTTTAAAACCGCCAGAATCGTCTCGCCCAGCAGCTCCCCGGCGTAGTCCGCCTCCCTTTGCGTATTCACCTCCGTGCCGACCTCCACCAAAAGCGAGCCGTGCGTGGCGTGCATATTGTAGTTTCTCTGCGCGAAAAACAGCGGTCGAAACAGCCCCGGATATAATAAATCGCCTTTTTGCTGCAAGCGCAAGGCCAAATGCAGGTTTTCCCGCCAATCCGGGAACAGCGGGTCTTCCGAAAGGTCACACCCCGCCATGATCATGATCTGTGCGGCATTCTCCCCGTTTACCTCCGCCACGGGCTTATACCGTGTGCCGTCGTCCTCCTCACCGAACGCGTCTCTGTGCACATCCACGGTGATCTGTATCGTGGGGTATTTCAGCAAATTTTCCTGCATCGCATCCATTGAGCGCTGGTAGCTGCCGGAATACGTCTCGTCAAACCTTGTCGTGTCGTGGATCACGCCGAACCCGCCTGCTTCTATCACGTCTTTCGCCCTTTTTGCCACCGCCACAACGCTTTTTTCTTCTTCCTCCGTGCGAAAGCTCTCGTCGCGGTAATACCAGTCCGATTCATACTGCAAGTACGCTTCTGACGTATGCGTGGAGTAAAACAGCACCACCGGCGAGCCGTCGCGCTTCACGTGCACATCGGGGTCAATTAAAATTTCTTCCGATAAATCAAGCCCCGAGTCCGAAGTATCCTTCACAAAAAAGCCGTTTATCTCTTCTCCTCCGCCCATAAAGGTCGCGGCGACCGCTGCCGTTTCACGCTCGGGGTCAGGTGTCGGCGCCGGCAGTACGGGCAGCTCCGTGTCTGTTTCCTCCTGTACGGGCACAGGTGTCGCCGTGGGGAGCGATGTTGCTTCCGGCTCCGTTTCTTTTACGGCCTCCTTTTGGGGCGCAGGCGATGCTTCCGCTTGCGGCACTTCTTGGCTTGTTGCCGCCTGTAAGCCCGCCGCCCTAAGCGCCCACGCCGCGCCGTTTTCCTTTACAACCGGCCATAAATTATCCCCCATGCACCAAAGTGACACGGCCGCCGCCAGCACCGCGCAAATTCTGTATCCGATTTTTCCGATCCGTTCCTTTCGCATCGCACTGCCTCCATTTGTGTGGCATATCCGTCTTATCATGCTTATGATACGGCATACAAAATTATGCACATGTACACGGTTCTGACGCGGAAAATTCACAAATTCGACATTTTCACACAGCACCAATATGCTATAATAAAATATATCATTCCTAGTTTTGAACGATTTTAAAAAACTCGCAGAACCCCAAACGGGAAACGAAGAAAGGATGGACTGCATGGCAAGATCCGTATACTCAGAAATCACCCCCGAAATGGAAGCCCTCGCCAATCTTTGCGTGAAAAACGGTAAGATTGACCCGGAGCTCTATGCAAAGTACGACGTAAAGCGCGGCCTGCGCGACATTAACGGCAACGGCGTTCTGACCGGCCTTACCGATATTTCGGAGATCCGCTCCAGCCGCATGGAAAACGGCGTGAAAATTCCCTGCGAAGGGCAGCTTTTCTACCGCGGTTACAGCATTGAAGATCTTGTCCGCAGCATGCCGAGCGACCACAGCTTCGGCTTTGAAGTGACCGCCTACCTGCTCCTTTTCGGCGAACTGCCGAATAAAGAACAGCTTGACGGGTTCATCAAACAGCTTTCGTTCTACCGCACATTACCCACAAATTTCGTGCGCGACATCATCATGAAAGCGCCGAGCGGCGACATGATGAACACCCTCGCCCGCAGCGTGCTGACGATGTATTCCTATGACGACGCCCCGGACGACATCTCCATCCCGAACGTGCTGCGCCAGTGCATTCAGCTCATCGCCATTTTTCCGCTTCTTTCCGTCTACGGCTATCAGGCGTATCGCCACTATCACGACGGCAAAAGCCTTTACATTCACCAGCCGAAGCCGGAGCTTACCACCGCCGAAAATATTCTGCGTATTCTGCGTTCCGATAAACAGTTCACCCCGCTGGAAGCCAAGGTGCTCGACATCGCGCTTATGCTGCACGCAGAGCACGGCGGCGGCAACAACTCCACGTTCACAACACATGTCGTGTCGTCCTCCGGCACGGATACGTATTCCGCCATTGCCGCAGCACTCGGCTCTTTAAAAGGCCCAAAGCACGGCGGCGCGAACATCAAGGTCGTACGCATGTTTCGTGACATGAAGGAGCAGGTCAAAGACTGGACGAACGAGAATGAAATCTGCGATTACCTCACCCGCCTGCTTGATAAAAAAGCATTCGATAACGCCGGGCTCATCTACGGCATGGGCCACGCCGTGTATTCCGTCTCCGACCCCAGAGCACGCATCATGGAGCGCTTTGCAGAGGGCCTTTCCAAAGAAAAAGGCCGTGAGGACGAGTACGGACTATACATGCGCGTCGCACGGCTCGCGCCGCAGGTCATCGCCGAAAAGCGCCGCATCTATAAAGGCGTCTCCGCAAACGTAGACTTTTACAGCGGCTTCATTTACAGCATGCTCGATTTGCCGATGGAGCTGTATACACCCATTTTCGCCTGCGCCAGGATCGCCGGCTGGAGCGCCCACCGCATCGAAGAGCTCATCAATGCCGGTAAAATCATCCGCCCGGCGTATAAAGCCATCCACCCCGAGCGCGCGTTTCCGGGTATGGAAAGCGAAACCTAAATCTCCCGGCAACCATAGCGAAGCGACGAATAAAATTTCGTCCACCTTTTCAAAGGTGGTGGTTTCCAAAGGCAAAGCCTTTGGTCGCTTTCCGCAGAAAACGAAACCCTTTTGCCTACCATAAATCAGGAAGATAGGCGGAAACTTCCAGTGGACGTTTCCGCCGTAAGAAACCCTATCAAGGGGTTTCTTGAAGAACTCGCCGCGCGAGTTCTTCAAAATAGAACATAGTATTAAAGCGCACAGCCCTCAAGCTGCGCGCTTTTTTCTTACAAAAACTACGATTAAAGCAATCACCAGACCCGCCGGTATAACCACCCAAACGGGAACCGTCACCGTCTGCGGCGAGCTCATCACCGTGACGACATATTCCGGCATCTCACTTTCTCTTTCCGCGTTGCCGGAGGACGGAAAGCTCATGCAGATCAAGCGGCTATTCGCGCCGTTTTTCAGCTCACTGCCAAGCAGCACCTCCGTTTGCAGGTCTTTCGGCATGACCGTCACCGCATGTTCACCGCCCCACAAATCATCGGACGTTTTCCGCGTGTACTCCACGCCATCTTGCGGGCTGAAAGGATTGAGATAGTCGTTCACGGCCACGGTGATCTCATCGTCTTTCGTAACGGACACATTATTCAGCTGCAGAATGAGCACCGTGCGGTAATTTTCTTCCCCGCAAAGTCATTTTATTCTTCTTAACTACATTCTATCAAAAACGAACGGAGTGTCAACGGATTTCAATTCTCGGCTTCCGTCACAAGCTTCATCAGCAATGTTTTCAGTTCTTTCGTGGTCTCCACGGTGTAATCCGCGCCCGCTTCTTCCAGCTCGCCGGGTTCCGCAAAGCCGAAGTACACGCCAATGCCCGGCACGCCGCAATTTTTCGCGCCGATCATATCAAAGCTTCGGTCGCCGACCATGAAAAACGTATTGTTTTCTTTTCCGCCCGCGCGGCGCATGGCCTCCTGCATCACTTCGGTCTTATCCGTCATGGAGCCATCGAGATTCGCGCCGACAATCTGGTCGAACAGCTCAAAGATCCCGTTTTGCTTCAAGATCTTCTCCGTGAACACCGTCGGCTTTGAGGTGGAAACACTCAATTTCACACCTGCGCTTTTCAGCGCCTCCAACAGTTCTTTCATGCCGGGGTACAAGCGGTTTTCGTACACGCCTTTTTCTTTGTAGCGCACGCGGTAGCGGTCTACCGCCTCAAACGCCTGCTCTTTGGAAAAGCCGTAGAATTCCATAAACGATTCATGCAGCGGCGGGCCGATGAACTTTTTCAGTGTCTCCATCGGCTGGTTCGGATAGCCGTAGCTGTCGAGCGCAAACTGCGTGCTTTTCGTGATGCCCTCGCTGTTATCGACAAGGGTGCCGTCTAAATCAAACAAAACCCAAATACTCATCTTCTTCTGCCTGCACCTCCGCCATGCGTGGAGCCTCCGCCTGCGCGCGGCGCACCGCCGCCCGAACGGCCGCTGCCAAAACCGCCGGAGCGTCCGCCACCGGGACGGGGACCGCCCGAGGGACGCGAGCCGCTAAATCCACCCGGTCTCGGGCCGCCGAATCCGGGACCGCCCGGGCCGCGCGGCGGACGGGGTCCGCGCCAGAAGCCGCCCATCGGAGGCGGCGGGGGCGGCACGCCCCAACCTCTGCGGTAATACCGTCTGCGCGGACGCAGCACGCTCAGCGCAATAATCAAAATGACGAACAGAACCACAAAGAAGAACCGCCAGACCCGCGAGAAGAAGCGCTGGAATCCGTATAAAATTCCGCCGGATGTATTATTATTCGCATAATTATAATTGCTGTTCGCATTCGCGTTGTTTGTCGTACCCGTGGAATACGAGACATTGTAGTGGTCTTCCAAAATCTCCACCGCGCGGGCGTAGACCTTTTTCACGCCGCTGTCGTACTCTTTCGCGGCAAAATCGTCCTCAAGGTAGTCATACAGCATCGCGTCCAGCACGCCGCCGGTAAAAACATCGGTCAGCCCCACGCCCGGCTCGGCGTAATAATCCTCCGCACCGACGGAAAGCAGAATCAAGAGACCGTTATTCGCTCTCTTGTCACCGATGCCCCACTTGTTAAAGAGGTCATACGCATAATCGGCAATGTCCTCGCCGTCGGTGAAATCCACGGTCGCCACCACGACCTCCGCGCCGCAGGCTTCGGCAAGCGCGCTGCCCGTGCGCTCAATATAGCTTTCCGTCGAGGACGAAAGCACATTCGCGCCGTCATACACATAGCCCGTCGGGGCATCCGGCAACGCCACGGCAAACGCCGGCACCGCCATAAGTACGAGCACCAGCACCGTAAGCAGCACAGCGCCCGTCTTTTTCAAAACAGGATGTACGGTCTTTGTCATAAGCATTTCCTTTCCCTGTCCGTTTCAAACTTTTACGCGAACAGCTCCACGTCGCCGATGCCCACCAGCTTCGCCAGTGCATACGCAGGCGAGTTGTGCAGCGCATCGTTGAATGCGGCGGCTTTATCGTTGTAATCGTCGCGCATCAGATAATCCAAGTCGGAATTGTAGTTCGACATCAGCGATTCGCGGTACGTTGCGTCCTCCTCGTTCATATCGATATTCTTGATCTGGCGATACATCGCCTTCACCGCCGTCGTCAGGTCGTTTAAAGCCGCGTACTTGTCCGCCGGGCGCTCGGCCTTTTTCACCGCGTTCTGCGCCGTGCGCACGGCATCTACAAGCGTCAAGTCCGTCTCGCTGTATTTTTCCGCGATCGTCACCAGATTCGATGCTTCGGAAACCATCATCGAGACCTGATCCAAAACGCCGTACACGTCGTCGGAGCCGTAGTATTCCGCCGTCACATTGTTGCGCTCGCGCGACAAAGATATACACGCGCCGACTGGGATCGCCGCCAAAATTAACACCACCATTGCAATGACCGCCGAAACACGGCCCACGGCTTTTACGCCATCGTTTTTCTTTTTCATAAAAATTTCCTTTCTGCTTTTTCTGTCTACATGCAAATTCATGGCACGCAAATTTAAAGTCTATAAACGCACAGCCGGGCAGCACTGCAAGCACAACCCGGCCGGTGTTCTCTTTATTTACGCGCGAATGTCTAAAAGCTTCTGCTTCAGCTCGTTTTCCAAACGGCCGAGCTCCTGCTCCGCTTCGCGGCGGCGGGTCTTGCCCTCTTCCTGAATTTTCACAACTTCATCGAGTGTCGAGATGAGCGACTGGTTTGTCTGGCGCAGCGTCTCCATGTCAACAATGCCGCGCTCGGATTCGCGCGCCGTCTCAATGGTACTCATCTTCAGCTTCTCTGCGTTCTTGCGCAGCAGCTCGTTCGTCATATCGGTCACTTCACGCTGTGCGCGCACCGCATCTGCAGAGTGCGCCACACCAAGCGCCAATACCATCTGGCTCTTCCAAAGCGGAATGGTGTTCACAATGGTGGACTGAATTTTCTCCGCCATCAAACGGTCGTTGTTCTGCACAAGACGAATTTGCGGCGACATCTGCACGGAAACCATGCGGGTCAGCTCGAGGTCATGCAGCTTCTTTTCAAAGCTGTCGCACTGCTGTGCAAAGTCGTTTGCCGCCTGCGCGTCCTCCGGCAGGCCGGAGCGCTGTGCCTTTGCTTTCAGCTCTTCCAGCGTCGTTTCGCGCTCTCTTTTCAGGCGCTTTTTGCCCGCCAGAATGTACATGGAAAGCTCTTTGTGGTACGCAAGGTTCGTTTCGTACAGCTTATCGAGCATCACGATGTCCTTCATCAGCTGCACCTGGTGGCCCTCAAGGGAAGACGCGATCTTATTCACGTTCACTTCGGCCTTGTCGTAACGTGCCTTCATGCCATCGAGGCGGTTTGCCTGCTTTTTAAAGAAGCCGAGGAAGCCCTTTTCTTCTTCGCCCGCATCAAAGCTTTTCAGCTCTACAACAAGGTTCGCGATCTCATCGCCTACTTCGCCGAGGTCCTTCGTGCGCACATTTGCAAGCGCCGTGTCGGAGAAGTTTGCAATTTTCTTCTGTGCGCCGGAGCCATACTGCATCACGAGCGCAGAGCTTGTAATGTCAATTTTTTCCGCAAAGTCGTCTACGACCTTCTGTTCTTCGGGCGTAAGCTGCACTTCGGGCTGTTCCTCTTCTTTTTTCTCAGGGGCTACGGGTTTTTCTTCCTCCACGCCGTCCAGCGTCAGGGTGGGAATGCCGGGTGCGGGGGTCTCCAGCTCGGGCTCTAAGGTCAATTTCACGTCGCTCATGTTGTTCGTCCTCCTTATATTCACCGTGTGCGTCACACGGTCAAAAATCACTTTGTCTGTGTTTTGCTTGTGTCGTTCGGGTCAAGGCCCGGCATTTTCATGTCTTCGCCGGAAAGGCCCTCCTGCTTCAAAATGGATTCCATCACGCTGATGTCCGCCGCAATGTCCAGCGCATCGTCATCAAACAGGCTATCCAGCTGCTTTTCAAACGCGCCCGCGATCGTCTCCATCATGCCTTCAATCTCAAACATCGTCTTTTGAATGTTCTCGCCCTTCACTCTCTGGCGGCTCAGCTTATCATAGCTGTTCAGAAGCTTCAGCGTTGTCGGCAGATAGTAGTTCATAAACCGGCGGATCTCCGCTGCTTTTTCGGGGTGCTCCGCGATATATGCAAAAATATCGGCAGAAGCCACTTCCATGCGGTCGATGCGCTTTGTCATCACCTCGTCCGGGATGCGGATGTTCACGTCGCGCAGCTCATGCAGATATTTGTAGCCTTCCTCAATGATCTTGTCCACCTCGGGATCGCCGGTGGAGACCTTTTTCTGCGGCTCCGCTTTCGGCTCCGGCTTCTTTTCGGGCTCGGGCTTTTTCTCCGGCTGTACGGATTCCGCCGGCACATAATACTTTTTGCCCTTGAAAATTTTGCCGCCGATGAAAAACGCCGCCGCACCCACCACAACAAACGTGATGAGGTCCTGCCAGCGGTAAAGCGGGCCGTTCAGCGCATACAGCATACACACGATGCCCGTCAGCCAATAGCGGCCGTTTGAGGGCTTGTACTTTTCGATCATGTCCTGCTTGCGCGGCGCTTTTTTCGGCTGCTGCACGGGCGCACCGTTCTGCGGAACGGTATTGCGCGGCGCTGTGCCGCGCGGCGGATTATACGGTCCGCCGGGCGCGCTGCTCGGAGCCTGATTCGGGTTTGTATTCGGGCGCTTGTAATTCGAGTACGCCGTCTGCGTGTAGGAGTAATGGTACGTACCGTCCGGATTCTGCCCCTGCGGCGACTGATAATTTGTCCGCGCGTTCGTGTTAAACTTGCGGTTTACGGTCTCCGCCACACGGCTCACTTCGTTTACAACGCCGTTCACCGCACCCTGCACCTCGCGGGAAATCTTCTCCCCATCGAGGTTATTCACGCTCTCCGTCACCTTGTCGCCCACCTTGTGGATAACGCGGTACGTCGCGGAGTTTTCAAACTCGTTTTGGAGCGGGTTCGTGTAATTCGCGCCGTTCGGCGTATTCGCGTTTCTGTTTTGTTCGTTCGGATTTTGTGTGTTCGTTTTTGGCACCGCCTTTCTAACGGTAATGCTTCATAAATCTCCATTTTTGCTGTGGTGTGTCCCGGCAAAGCCGGGACACACCCACTTATTCGACTTTACTCTATTATTGTACGTTTTTCTGAAACCCGGGTCAAGAACTTCCGGGTGAATTTCAGAGTTTTTTCAGGAATTCTCCGGCGCGGGGGTCGGCGTCGCCGACTCAGGAGTCGGCGTTACCTGCACAGGATCTTTTCCGTCCTGCACAAGGTAATATTCCATCGTCTCTTCACCCGCTATGTGCAGCACGTTGTACTTTACGTCCAGCAAAAATTCCGGTGCCGCGCCGAAGGATTGTAATGACGCCTCTGCGTCAAAGCGCGTCATTAGAAGCTGCCGGTCGGAGGGCTCGCCCGCCGTGCCGCGCAGACCGAGCACAACGCCCGCGAAAATCAGGATTGCAGAAAGCAGCCACGCGCCGAGCGGGGCCATCCAGTTTGCACCCGTAAGCTTGCCCAGTACACTCACGCGTCTCTTTAAAAGGCTGCGCGTCAGTGTAAAATGCAGCACCGGCACCACAATCATCAAAAGCGAAAAAAGCCAATTCTGCCCGATGATCTGCACAAGCCCGGCTAAAAATTCCAGCCCTTTTATACCGGCCTTCAGTCCCATGCAGACGCCGAACATCTGCCGGTATAAAAACTGCACGAACGTAAAGCCCCAAAGGCCCACCGTCCACACGGTTAAAAGCAGAAAGTTCAGCCCTTTTAACGGCGTCGTGCGCGAAAGCGCCAGCGCGATGCCGCCAAGTCCCAGCGCCATCCATACCTTCACAGGCGTTATGGGCATATGCGCAAAATATGCAAAAATAAATTCACTGTATAAAACCGATAAAAACGGAAGCAGCGATGCCAAAACCGAGACGCTTTTCTCCCGTTCCGCAGCCTGATGCCGCACCATACTTCCCACCTCCAAATGCGAAACGTGCTGTTTCCAGTCGCTTTGTTCACAGTATACTATAAAAGCTTGAACTTTTCAATCATTTCCGGCAAACCGAAGAAAACGCATCGTTTTCGGCGTTTATTCCGCAAAAAGACGGGCATTCTATGGGTAACGCGGCATACCGCCGCGCACGCTATTTTTGTAGAAAGGATCGATCCGATATGAAAAGAATTTTTCCCGCTCTGCTTGCTTTGCTCTTGGTGCTTTCATTCACGGGCTGCGCAAGCCGAACGACCGAAAGCTCGTCCTCCTCATCTGCCGCAAGTGAAAAGCCCGCGCAGTCTGCGTCGCCTTCCCCGGATGTGAGTGAATCCCCGAACGACACCTCCGTTATGCCGGAGACCGCGCTCGGCCTTTCCGCCTTCCGCGATGCCCTGCGTGAAGCCTATGGCGACAAATATTACCCTGATACGAAACTGACCGAAGATGAAATTCGCTCAGAGCTTGGCATGGACGACTCGCTTTACGAAGAGGTATACGCTGAAAACACCGCGCAGAAGGCCCACCCGGATACGTTCATCGCCGTAAAAGTCAAAGAAGGCAAAACGGACGAAGTCAAAGAGAAGCTCGCGGCTTATAAGCAGCGCCTGCTTGCAGATGAAGATTTCACCGCAAGCAAAGACAAAATAGAGGCCGCCGAAATTTACGCCGACGGCGATTACGTATTCTTCCTTCTGCTCGGCGAGCCGGAAACGAGCGGTGAAAGCAGTGAGGGCATGGCAGAGGCCTTCGGTAAAGAAATACAACACGGCATAGACGCCATTAAAAAGGTCATTGGCATGGAGTAATTTTGTGTCGAAAAGCTCCGTAAAACGCCCCTTATATCCTTGAAATACCTCCGCCTGCGTGGTATACTTCTAATGTATATGCACGCAGGCGGGCTTTTTTGTCCGCCTTTTTGAAAGGAGCTTTCATGTTCAAAGATTCCGAAAAGATCCGCGCCGCCATTTTTGATGTGGACGGTACGCTTTTAAACAGCACACCCATGTGGAATAAACTCACGTTCGCGTTCGCCGAAAAAATGGGCATCGCAGCACCCGACGATCTGTTCCGCACCCTAAACAGCCTCTCGCTCGAACAGTGCGCGGCATATTACCACGACGTACTCCATGTTGAGGGCACCGTTGAGGAGATTCATGAGGGCATCATCGCACTCGCCCGCGAGGGCTACGCCAAAGAAGTGCCCGAGATCACCGGCGCGGCGGCGTTTTTAAAAGCGCTCTCAGAGCGCCACATTCCCGCAGCCGTCGCAACCGCATCGGACATTGCGTCCTTAAGGCCCGCGTTCGATCGCCTTGATATGTCGCCGTACATTTCCGTCATCGAAAGCTGCACCACCATCGGCAAAAGCAAAGAGCACCCGGATATTTATTTAAAGTGCGCGGCCGATTTAAAGGCCGCCCCGCATGAGACCGTTGTGTTTGAAGACGCGCTCTACGCCGCCAAAACGGCAAAAGCCGCCGGCTTTTCGGTCATCGGCGTGTTGAGCGAAGCTGTGGAAGAAGGCGACCGCATAGCGCTTCAAAAGCTCTGCGACCGCTGCATCACAGACTACACAGCGCTTTTGGGCGAGCTTTTGCCGCCCGAAGACCGATAAAAACCGTCAAACGGACGGTTCTCTTTTGGGAACAGAACAGGCGCACGCAGCCGTGTCACGCGAAGCTCTGTTTTGATGATATAAATTTTTTAAAATCAAGCTTTAGGATATTTTGGAGGAGTTATGTTCAAAAAATACAAAGAAAAATTCATCGGCGACCGGGAGTTTTACGCAAACCTCATCCGCCTCATCATCCCGATGATCGTGCAGCAAGGCATCACAAGCTTTGTCAGCCTGCTCGATAACGTCATGGTCGGCCGCCTCGGCACCGAATCCATGAGCGGTGTCGCCATCGTCAATCAGCTTTTGTTCGTCTTTAACCTCACCATCTTCGGCGGCCTTGCGGGCGCGTCCATTTTCGGCGCGCAGTTCTACGGCAAGGGCGACCACAAGGGCGTGCGCTATGCGCTGCGCTTCAAGCTCATTTTCAGCGTTTTAATGGCCGTCATCGCCATCGTCGCGCTTCTGTTCTTCAATAACCCGCTCATTTCGCTGTTCCTCACGGAAAGCGAATCCGGCGGCGACCTCGTCTTAACGCTTTCCGAAGCGAAGAACTACCTGTTCGTCATGCTGATCGGTCTCATACCGTTCAGCTTCTCGCAAAGCTATTCCAGCACTCTGCGTGAAACCGGCGAGACCGTATCCCCGATGACCGCCAGCATCATCGCCATCGTCACAAACTTTGTCTTAAACTACATTCTCATTTTCGGCAGCTTTGGCGCACCACGCCTCGGCGTCGTCGGCGCAGCCATCGCCACCGTTATCGCAAGATATATTGAAGCAATCTATCTCATCATACATACCCACCGCCGCGAAAAAACATTTATTTTTGCACAGGGCTTATATAAAAGCCTGTATTTGCCCGGTGCCGTCGTGAAAAAGATCCTCCTCACCGGCACGCCGCTCATGCTTAACGAGCTCTTCTGGAGTATCGGCACCACGATGATCAGCCAAAGCTACTCCACGCGCGGTCTGACCGTCGTCGCCGCCACGAACATTGCCGGCACAGTATGGAACCTCTTCTGCGTCATCATGTTCGCCATGGGCAACGCCGTTTCCATTATCATCGGCCAGCAGCTCGGCGCGGGTGAGATTGAAGAAGCAAAGCGCACGGATAATAAGCTTCTGTTCTTTACCGTCGTGCTGCACATCGGCGTTGGCGCGCTCATCGCCATCACCGCGCCGTTTATCCCGCTCATTTACAACACCACGCCGGAGGTACAGCGCCTTACAACCGAGCTTCTGTTCGTCGCCGGCGCAGCACTGCCCATTCAGGCATTTGCGCATGTCACGTACTTCACCATTCGCTCCGGCGGCAAAACGTTCATCACGTTTCTGTTTGACTGCGTATTTACTTGGCTCATCCCGCTGCCCATCGCGTTTTTCTGCAGCCGCTACACAGCGCTGTCCATCATCGGCATCTATGCGCTCGTGCAGTTTGCAGATATCATCAAGGTCATCATCGGCTCCATCCTGCTGCGCTCGGGCATTTGGGCGAACAATGTGGTTTCCGACGTTGACTGATCCCACATGAAGGAGAATTTCTTATGGAACAAAGCAAGATAGACCGCATCAACGCCCTCGCAAAGAAAGCAAAAACCGAGGGCCTCACCGAAGCGGAGACCGCAGAGCGCAAAGCCCTGCGCGAAGAATATATCGCAGCCTACCGCAAAAACCTGCGTACACAGCTTGATAACATGGTCATCGTAGAGCCGAACGGCGAGCGCCGTAAATTAAAGCCGAAAAAATAAGTGAAAGAAGGCATCCTTATGCTGTATAAATACGAGATGCACGTGCACGACAGCCTGTGCAGCCACTGCGGACACAATCCGCCGGAGGTCATTGCCAAGGTCTATTATGACCGCGGCTACGCCGGTATGTGCTTTACAAATCACTTTTTGCAGGGCAGCACCGCCATTGATAAAACCCTGCCGTGGGAGGATAAGGTCCGCGCCTACTGGAACGCCTACCTGCGCGTAAAGGACTGGGCAAAGGATAAGGATTTCGATATTCTGTTCGGCCTTGAGCACCACTACGGCTCCGGCAAAGAGGTGCTCACCTACGGCATCGATCTCGATTTTCTGCTCGCACACCCGAATATCGACGTCGCGCCCATCAAAGACTATTGCGACGCCGTGCACGAAGCGGGCGGATTCATCTCGCAGGCGCATCCTTTCCGCCGTGCGCCGTACATCGACCCCAACGTACTCCCGCAGCCGGAGCTATTGGACGCCGCCGAAATTTACAACGCCGGCAACTCCGACGAAGACAACAGCCGCGGCTATGATTTTGCAAAAAGGAACCGCCTCTACGGCACCAGCGGCGGCGATACGCACGAACAACACGAATCAAACATCGGCAAAGCCGGCATGGCGTTTCCGTACCGCATCAAAACCGAAAAAGAGCTTGCAAATGCGCTGTTCCGCCACGACGGCCGCTGCATCATCAACGGTGTCATTCAGCCCGCCGAGCCTCCCAAGCCCTCTTTTTATCATTTCGCTTTCTGAAAGGAACCCCCACATGGAATCACTCAAGGAACTTTACCGCATCGGCACAGGTCCCTCCAGCTCCCACACCATGGGGCCGGAGCGCGCCGCGCACCGCTTTAAAGAAAAATACCCGCAGGCAGACCGTTTTCTCGTCACTCTGTACGGTTCGCTCGCCAAAACGGGCAAAGGCCACTTGACGGACGACATTCTCGTCAAGACCTTTGCACCGCTGCCGGTGGAAATTCGGTTCGACCTTTCGGATAAGCCTCTCCCCCACCCGAATACGCTGGAGCTCACCGCCATTGAAAACGACAAAGAGATCGGCTTTGAGCGCGTCATGAGCGTCGGCGGCGGTAAAATTCTCTCGGAGGGCGAAACGGAAGACGCTCCCGCAGACGTTTACCCGCTTTCCACATTCGCCGACATCAAAGCTTACTGCGCCTCGCGTCACATGCGCCTTTGGCAGTATGCGGAAGAGTGCGAGGGCACGGAGATTTGGGACTATTTAAAGGAAGTCTGGCGCTGTATGCGCGAAGCCGTCACCCGCGGTTTAGAGACCGAAGGCACCTTAAAAGGCGGTTTAGACGTGCAGCGCAAAGCGAAAATGCTCTACCGTCAGAATCACATCGATGAAAGCGCCGAAACGCGCGAAAACCGCCTTGTGTGCGCCTATGCCTACGCCGTCAGCGAAGAAAACGCGGCAGGCGGCATCATCGTCACCGCGCCCACGTGCGGTTCCTGCGGCGTGCTGCCGAGCGTTCTTTTGTATATGCAGGAACGCCGCGGCTTTACGGATACCGAGATTCTCCACGCGCTCGCGGCGGGCGGCATCATCGGCAATCTTATCAAGACGAACGCCTCCATCAGCGGCGCGGAGTGCGGCTGTCAGGCGGAGATCGGCAGCGCATGTTCCATGGCGGCGGCGGCTCTTGCGGAGCTGCACGGCATGGAGTTAGACCAGATTGAATACGCTGCCGAGGTCGCTATGGAGCACCACCTCGGCCTTACGTGCGACCCCGTGCGCGGACTCGTGCAGATTCCGTGCATCGAACGCAACGCCGTCGCCGCCATGCGCGCCATCAACGCGCTGAGCCTTGCGAATTTTCTCACCTATACAAGAAAAATCTCGTTTGACGTCGTCGTCAACACCATGTACGAGACCGGCCGGGATTTGTTCTCCAAATACAGAGAAACCGGTGAAGGCGGGCTTGCGAAGTATTATACAGGTAAGAAATAACACAAAGCCCACGTGAAAGCGTGTCTAAAAGTTTTTGATCCAACTTTTTTCAAAAAGTCGGTCAGGTTCCAAGGGTGAAACCATTTTGCCTACCCAAAATCAGGACTGTTTACTCGTGGGAGACCCCATTAGGGGATCTCCCGAAGAGCTTGCAAAAAGCAAACTCTTAAAAAGAACACCTATCAAAAAGTAAAGCGCACAGCTTCTTTTCGAGGCTGTGCGCTTTCGTTTTATCTAAATTCTTTACTGATTCAAAATCTCCATAAACTCTTCGCCGGTGATGGTCTCTTTCTCGTACAGGAACTTTGCAAGCTCGTCGAGCTTCGGGCGGTTCTCCTGCAAAATCCGCACCGCCTTCGCGTGCTGCTTCTTCACAAGGTCAACCACCTGTCTGTCGATCTCTGCCTGCGTTTCGGCGCTGCACGCCAGTGAAGCATCGCCGCCGAGGTACTGGTTCGTCACCGTCTCCAGCGCGACCATATCAAAGTTGTCGCTCATGCCGTAGCGCGTGATCATTGCGCGGGCAAGCTTTGTCGCCTGCTCAATGTCATTCGATGCACCCGTTGTAACGGAATGGAACACGACTTCCTCCGCGGCTCTGCCGCCCGTGAACGTCGCAATCTTGTTTTCAATCTCCTCGCGGCTCATCAGGTAATGGTTGCCGTCCTCCACCTGCATGGTGTAGCCCAGCGCGCCGGACGTGCGCGGAATAATCGTAATCTTCTGCACCGGCGCGGAGTTCGTCTGCTTCGCCGCCACCAGCGCGTGACCGATTTCGTGGTACGAAACGATGAGCTTTTCGCGCGTTGTGAGAATAGAGTTTTTCTTTTGATAGCCCGCAATAACAACCTCGATGCTCTCCTCAAGGTCGGCCTGCGTTGCGGAAGCACGACCGTCACGCACGGCGCGCAGCGCAGCTTCGTTCACAATGTTCGCAAGCTCTGCGCCGGAAGCGCCGGAAGCCATGCGCGCGATCTTCGCAAGGTCAACGTCGGGTGCAACCTTAATCTTCTTCGCGTGTACACGCAAAATCGCCTCACGGCCCGCAAGGTCGGGCAGCTCCACCGGCACGCGGCGGTCAAAACGACCCGGACGCGTCAAGGCGGGGTCAAGCGACTCCGGGCGGTTCGTCGCGGCAAGGATAATAACGCCGTTGTTGCCCTCAAAGCCGTCCATTTCGGTCAAAAGCTGATTTAAGGTCTGCTCGCGCTCATCATTCGTGCTCAGCTGATTATCGCGCTTTTTACCGATGGCGTCGATTTCATCGATGAACACGATGCAAGGCGCTTTTTCCTTTGCCTGCCTAAAGAGGTCACGTACTTTCGATGCGCCCATGCCAACGAACATCTCGACAAATTCCGAGCCGGACATGGAGAAAAACGGCACGTTCGCTTCGCCGGCGACCGCCTTAGCTAGCATTGTTTTGCCGGTTCCCGGAGGGCCCACAAGCAAAATGCCCTTCGGCATGGAAGCGCCAATCTCTTTATATTTATTCGGGTTATGCAGGTAATCGACAACTTCGGAAAGGTTCTCCTTCGCTTCGTCCTCGCCCGCAACGTCCGCAAACTTAATGCCGTCCGAAGACTGCACATACACCTTCGCACTGCTCTTGCCCATGTCGAACTTCATGGCGTTCGGGCCGCCCATTTTCTTCATGAGCTGCCGCGACAAAAGCTGTCCCAGCACCACAAAGAGCACAACCGGCAGCACCCAGCTCACGATAAAGCTCATCAGCGGGGACATCTGCTCCACAATCTCGCCGGAAAACTCCGCGCCGGAATCGTAAAGGCGCTGTACAAGGCCGTCGTCATTCAAAAGGCCGGTTTTATAAATTTTGCTCTTGTCCTTATTTGTGAACAAAATCTGGTTGTCTTCAATCTCCACCTGACCGATTTCTTTGTTCTCCGTCATCTTGATGAACGTGCCATAGTCCACTTCCTCCACCTGGTGCTGTGTAATCAGTGGCATCACCAGCATGTTTAAAAGCAGCAAAACGACCATCGCAATGCCGTAATAAAAAACAAGCGGCTTTTTCGGCGTTTTCACTTCGTTCATGTTCTCTCTCCTCTCGCGCGCGATTAAAATAGGCGCGATGTTATTTTAGCCTATTCTATGCGTTTTTTGGCGGAAAGTCAATCTCAAAATTTCCAACTTTTCGTGAACAAATCATGAAAGCACGCGGATATTCTCCTGCACCGTTCCCGCGGGCAGCGCTCCTCTCCGGTCATAATAAGTCGCTTCTCGGCAAAGCCGGCAAAAACTCCCGAGAAAACATCGTCCTTGCCGCAAAACAGCACCGCCGGGTTGACACTTCCCCCCGGCGGTGCTATGCTTTTTCCAAATTTACGATTTGTATTTGAGCTTTCAGGGGGTATTTTCATGAGCACTGTTTTGATTCGTGACGCCAAGCTTTCCGACGCACCGCGCCTGCTGGAAATTTACAGCTATTACGTAAAAAACACCGCCATCACCTTTGAGTACAACGTGCCGTCGCTTAAAGAGTTCCGACACCGCATGAAAAACATCACGCTGCGCTACCCGTACATCGTCCTCGAAGCGGACGGCAAGGTCATGGGTTACGCCTACGCGGGCTCATTCATCGGCCGCGCCGCCTATGATTGGTCATGCGAAATGACCGTTTACCTTGACCGCACCGCCAAAAAACTTGGCTTCGGCAGAAAGATCTACGAAGCCATGGAGCAGCGCCTCAAAGATATGGGCATTTTAAACCTTTACGCCTGCATCGGCTATATCGACAAGGAGGACGAGTACCTAAACCACAACAGTGCCGATTTTCACGCCCACCTCGGCTACAAAACGGTCGGTACGTTCAAAAAATGCGGCTATAAATTCGGCCGCTGGTACGACATGATCTGGATGGAAAAGTGCATCGGCACGCACACCGATACCCCTGCCCCTGTCCGCTTTTTGACCGATGCACCCGACCCAAACGCGCATTGATTTTATGCACCCCATACCTTACCGCATGGCAAGCAGCGCTGCGGACTTCTTCAATCTTGTTTTCGCGCGGTTTGCGCAGGCGGAAAGCTCCGCGGCGGCGCGGCAATCGTCCATTTTTAAAATGCGTTCCAAGCGTAAGAGGGCCTTTTCGTCCCACTCTGCCTTGTTCTGCGCCGCAGCGCCCAGCAGCGCCATCGCATCCAGATAAACCTTCTCGGGCGTGCGCAGGCGACGCAGCGTCTTTAAAAGCGTTTTGCAGTCCATCTGGCCCTCGCTCTGCTTGTGTGCAAAGGCGAAAAGCTCGTCTGGGCGGTCGTGCAGCGTCTCGTACACAGCCTGCACCATATCGGCGCTCATCATCTCGCCCAGCACCTCGCGCTCCGTGTTTTCTTCGCCCGCAAGGCTCGCGCCAAGCGCCATGCTGCCGTCTTCGCTCTCAAGCTCACGGTCTAAGCTGTCCGGCACGGCTTTTTTAAAGCGATCGCCGAGGATATTATTCATCACATACGCGAACAGCGTCGGGATAAAATGCGCCTCCCCCTTTTTGAAAAATAAATCAAGGCGCACTGTGCCCTTGTTTTCGCCCTTTGTAATGGGGCTCATCAGACCGATGAACGTCTCGTGCGTGTATTCGGTCTGCGCCGTCTCTGCTTCGCCGCCGCAAAAAGCGCACAGTGCGCGCAGTTTTACGCCCGCCGCAGCACTGCCCAAAACGTCCTTTAAAAGAAACGCATACAGGGTTTCCTGAAAGCGTGCGGAAAGGGCCGCGTCCGCCCACAACACAGCAACGCTGTTTTTTCCGCTTTCGTACACTTCCTTTAAAACCGCGCGGAACGCTGTTTCCTCCGCGCTCTTTTCAAATACCTTCGCTGCCATATCCGTTCCTCCTTAAAGCGTTTTTCTTGTGCTTTAAGGATAAAAAACGATTCTCGGTACTATCCCGAAACGGTCTCGATTTTTTCTCGATTTTCGCCGAACAGCGTTGAAGAACCGCACATTCAATGCTATAATCGGGTTATCCATAAAAAAGGAGGAAACGCGGTGGACGAGCTTTATAAAATCCAAAACGTCACGTATAACGCCACGGGCGGTACTTTAAAAAACGATAAAGTGGTCATCGACCTCACCGCACAGCAAAACCGCCTGCTGCACTACCTTGTCTTAAACGCCGGACAAACGCTCACAAAAGAGCAGATCACCGCGCATGTGTGGGGGTATGATGTCGATTCGGACGTCAGCAACCTCATTTACGATACCGTCTCCGCCGTGCGCCGCCTGCTGAAAAAAGCCGGGCTAAACGGCGCCGTCACCACCAAAACCGGCATCGGCTACGCGTTTACGGAAAGCGTCGAAAGAATCAAACCCACAGCCGCCAAAACCGAAGAAACATGCGAAAGCCTGCCGCCCGTTTTTGCGGAAAGCGCCCCGAAGTTCACGCTCGATACGGTCTATCTGCTGCTTATGGGTGACAGTATGTATAAAAAAGCGTGGTTTTTGCAGTCCGTCGGCTATATCGAAAAGCTTCCGCCGCTCAGCTTGGAGCCCGGCTCAGCCGACACCGTCGCCGAGGACGCGTTTTACAGCTGGATTTTACCCGAAAGCATCTGGGCGCACATTTTGTGCACATACCCCGAAGGAAGCGACCGCAGAGCGTTGTATGGCGGCGAAGGTACAAGCGAACTGCTCCTCGACTTAAAGCAGGATTTTCAAAACGACAGCGGCTGGCGCGGGCGTGAGCTTACACGAAACTGCAAAACGTATTTGGAGCGTATGCTGATTCCGAGCGTGATTGAGACCACACTCGGCGCCGTGCTGCAAAATTCGCCGCAACTAAGCGAGCTTTACCACCTGTGGCAACGGTGCAGCGAGGAAAATAACGTTCATCGCGGCGTCGCACTCGTCATCCTCTGCGCCCTACTCGGCGAGCGAAATTTCAAAATGCTTGCGGAAATCTGCGATGTCATGGAACTGCTGAACGAAAATTTCTGACCGCAAACTACCGACAACGGAACAACGAATAAAGTTTTGCTCAAGCTTTTTCAAAAGCTTGTCAGATTCCAAAGGTGAAGCCTTTGGTCGAGCTCCGCAGAGCTCGAAACCCTTTTGCCTACCCCAAGACTAGGAAGGTAGATTTGAACGTCCGGGGGACGTTCAAATCGTAGGGAACCCAGTCAATGGGTTTCCTAAACGGATCGCCAGAGCCGTTCAAAAAACAAACTAACCCATATAAAAAGAGGTGCAAAGCCACATGGAAACCCCTGTTAAACCTATCGCCCCAAACACACTGCATATCTGCTCCGCCGCAGAAGCGCTCGCTTTGCTCAGAAAGCACGGCGGGCACGGCAGCGCCGCGTTCATGCGCAGCCTTGCGGATGCCGTCTCGGATGAAAACAACCACATCACCGGCACTGTCGGCGATTTCAACAACCTCATCGACCGCTTTGAGGTGCTCGGCGATTATTTCGACGCTTTGCGCGTGTGTGATTTTGCACTTAAAATCTATCCCCGCAGCGCAACGTTGCTCGCCATCACGCTCAATACCTGCGCCCGCAGCGGCGCGGACGGCGAAACCTATCTTGCCGCAGCCGAAAGCCTCGGGCGCGAAAACTGGAACGAACCGCGGCTTTTTAAAGACGCCGCCGAGTATTGCCGCACCCGCGCCTTGTGCTGCCCGCCGGAGCAGACCGAGGCGTATTTTGAAAAAGCGCTCTCCGTCTGCCGTGATTTTCAGCGTATTTTCCCGCTTGATGAGCGTGGTTACATGAAAGAAGCCACCGTGCTGCTCGACAAAAACCGCACCGCAGACGCCGAAAACGTCCTGCGCCGCGTCATTTTTGAGAAAATCACCGCAAACGGCCGCCCGCAGCCCTTAAACGCCGCAAACTGCTGCAAGCTGTACCTTACGGAAATTCTGAAGAAAAGCCTTGAATACGACCTCATCCTGCGCATTGCACAAAAGGGACTTTCGTTCTCTGCCGCCGAGCAGAATTCCGAGCACATGGGCTACTTCAGCTACCGTCTGGCGCTCGCCAAAACAGCGCTCGTCATTGAAAGCGATTACCGCAATAAGGCCGATATTGAAGAAGCGCTCACGTGCTGCCAGCGCGCGTTCGACCTTGTGACGTTCCAAAGCTACGCGGATGATTTAAAGCGCTGCTACGTACAGCTGTGCGAAAACCCGCAGAATCCCATCGACCTCAAAACGCACCGCCTTGTAAAGCACGTTTTAAACACCGCAGAGACCGCTTCCGCACCGACGCAAAACTAAATTTAAGCTTTAAAATGCCTTGTTCTGTGAAAAGAACAGGGCATTTTTCTTTTGTGCGCTCAAAATTTCGTCTGCGCCGTTCGTAGTAAAGGTGAAAACAAACGGATCTAAGGAGGTTTTTACTTTGCCTACACAAAACAGCACCCAAACCTACGAAATGCTCAAAACATATTTGGATGAGACCGCGGACAGCTTTGAAAAGCTCGACGAGGAACCCGGTTTTTTGTACCGCAAAACGGACGGCCGCACCTCGCTCGTTTTTTGCGCCCGCGTGGATAAAGAGCTCGGCTTTCTGCTTTTAAGCGCCTACCCCGGCATTTTAGTCCGCACGTCTTACGTGCCGATGGCCGCCGATTACTGCCAGCGCATCACGCCGGAGGTCGGCGTCGTGTGTGTAGAGTCCAATTTATGCGAGGTCTATTACCGCACGGAGGTCGCCTTTGAGCACGCGCCCGTCTCCCGCGCCACACTGGAGCTTTTGGAGCGCACCGCGTTCGCCGCACTCACGCCGCACATCAGCGCTCTGCGTTCGCTCAGCGCGGGCGTACTGCCGGAGGCGCTCCCGGAGCCGCAGGAGATCCACATTCCGTCTCCCGTCCCGTCCCACGCGGAGGATTTTCTGCCCCTCATGGAGGAATATTTTCAAAAAACGCACTTTACCGTGCTTGCAAAACATGCGCCCGATGAAACCGGCGCGTGCTACCTCTACGAGTTTCTGGCCGCGCACCGCCGCTGGAAGCTGCACGTCACCTTAAATGATGAGAAGACCTTTTTCATCCTGCGCCTGTTCCCCGGTCGCAACGCCCTTGTTTTTGATCCACGCTACCTGCACGCCGCCGCGCAGATCTGCAACGCGGAAAACGATTCCGTAAAGTCCGGCGCACTCTTCGTCGGCCGCCGCCCGGAGGGTCTGTGCGCAAAAATGGCTCTTTCCGCACTGGAAGTTCCTACATCACTCGAAGAAACGCTGTATTCCGCCGTTTCCATCCTCGTTTCGCTTTTGTATAGCCGCGAAGCAGAGCTGCAAAAAGCCGCCGCAGGCGTGATTTTTCCGACAGGGCTCGATGCTGAGAAGCTAAAGTCCTCCGCGTCAGACCGCAAAAAACGGCTTGAAGACGCGCAACGCTTTTTGGCCATGACCGCCCGCCCAAAGCCGCTTGACCCCGCGTCTGCCGAAAAAGAATTCGATGCCCTGTTCGGCGGCGACATCGCCGAGACCGATGACGACGACCCGAACCGTTCCGATAAGGAGGCTCTTATGCCGGATTATTACATTGCCGAAGACGGCACCATCCACGACCGCGAAGCCGAGCACCGCAGCCGCACACAGCACACCGCAGCCCCCGCCGTTGCCGATACCACCGCCGAAGACACCCCCGAAGTCAGCTTTGCGCGCCAATTCGTTTACTGGCTTTTCGCGCTTTCCGCTTCCGTCTTTGCTGCTGTTTGCGTGTTTCATGAGATGCAGGCAGCGTTCACCCCGCCCGCACACCTCGATTTTTTGGAGGACTACGTACAGCAGTTCGTGTTTGAGCACGCCAAAGCGCTCGTTATCACCCTAACCGTATTCTGCATCTATCTTTACGGCAAAACGGGCGCGAAAAAGCACCGCTATAACGTGCTTGCCTACCTCTGCACCGTCTCCATCTGCTGCTTTGCGCCGCCCGCCGCCGTGTTCGTACTCATGGCCGCGCCCATCCTTATGGCGCTCGCGCTTGCCGTGCTCGTGCTCGGCATCATCGGGCTCGTCAAAATGGCGTTCGGCTAAATTTTTCGAAAAGGAGTTTTCCCATGAATGCACCGTTTTCCGCCGTTTTCCGCACGTTAAACGGCACCGCCGCTTCGCTTTCCGCGCTGCATGAAACGCTCCGCCGCATGGAAGCGGAGACCCGCACCGCGCTGCGCCTGAACGACCAAAACAGAGAACGCCGCGTCTGCGCCGTACAGGACGCAACCGACGAGCTTTTAGAAGACTTCGCGCACGAGTACGATACACTTAAAGGCGATGCCGAAAGCCTGCTTTCCGCCGCCGAGATTGCGATGAACGACATTCTCGACCCGCACTTTCACCGCATGCAGCCGCAGTATTTTTCCGCCGCCATGCAAAAGCCGTACAACACCGCAAACGTGCGCGCGGAAGCACTCATTGCACGCATGCAAAAAGCGCTTTCCGCCATTCAAGCCGGCGCAAAGAAAATCAAAAACGCGTTTTTGCTGCCGGACGCCGCGGGGCTCATCGGCTCCGTTTCTCCGGATTTCCGCAAATCGCTCTACATGCCCATCCTCGACGCCTACGCGCACATGCGCCGCTGCGCGGAGGCCATAGAAAACGCGCCCGCGTTTACCGAAAAAACCGCCCGCGCCCACGCTGTCTGCACACGCAAAACGCGGCAGATTGAAGCCGAATGTACCAATCTCCGCGCGGAGATTCTGCAAAAATTAAAGGCCGATACCGGAGCTGCAATTACCCGCACAAACGCTGTGCTCTGCACACCGCCAAGCGCTGCAATTTTCGCCGAAAACGCCGGACATGCCCCGCTTTTCCTCGGCACGCTGCGCCTTGCGCTCCCCTCCGGCAAAATGTTTACAGCGCCGCTTACCTGTACAAAGCTCGACCGCAGCGTGCTGTTTTTAACGGATAACACCGCCCCGCACGCGCTCTTTTGCAGTTTGGCGCTCGATCTGCTTAAAAGCGATCCTGCCGCCGTCGTGCACCTTGCAGATCCCGCCCACTGCGGCAATGCGTACAAAGACGTTTTCGCCGCGTTTACGCCGAGCCGCCGCGCGGAAATCTGGTGCAGCACGCAGGAATTTACCCGTGGCACAGAAGCCTTGTGTCACGCCGCCGCAGAAAATGCACCAAATGCCATGCACTACGTTTTCATCGAAAACATGGAGCAGAATATCCCGGAGCAGACGCTGGAAGACCTTATTCGGCTCATGCGCGCCAACACCTGCGTGCGCGTGCTCGTTTCCGTGCGCAAGGCAATCTCCCTGCCGCACGGTTTTCAACAGAAATTTCCCGCGCTCGTGCAAAACGCCGCGTGCTGCACCGCAAAAAACGGTGGAATTTACATCTCCGAAGACGTTTTCACCGTCCCGCCGGAGGATCTCCCCACCCGCCGCGCAGCAGCGCTTTCCGCCGTCACCGCGCAGATGAAAAAGCCGCCGTGCTGCCCCTCAACGCCCGTCTGCCGCATGCCGAAAGCTGGCAGAAAAAGAGCAGCGAAGCGGGCATTTTCCTTCCCATCGGCCAGAGCGATGTCACCCGTCAGCCCGTCACGCTTGCGTTTACGGAAGAAAAGCCGTATGCGCTCGTCATCGGTGACGTAAACTCCGGTAAAAGCGCACTTCTGCACACCGTTGCCCTACAAATTTTCGCAAACTACACGCCGGACGAAGTAAAGCTCGCCATTGCCGATTTCAAAGAGGGCGCGGAGTTCGCGCTTTACGGCGCATCGCGCCTGCCCGCGGTCGAAGCCGTCGTTGAAAACGAGGACCCCGATTGCGCCGCGTCCTTTCTTCGGTACTACGTCTCGGAGCTGCACCGCCGCCAAAGCTGCTTTACGGCGCTTTCCGCCGATACCGGCCGCCTCATCCGCAAGTATGAGACCTACCGCGCCGTGCAGCGCGAAACGGGTGCGGTGTCCGAAATTCTGCCGCGCATTTTGCTTATGATTGACGAATACCAGTCGCTTTTTGAGGGCAACACAGAGACTGCCGCGCTTTTAAGCGAGCTTGTCCGCAAAGGGCGCACCTACGGCGTACATCTCATCATGGCGAGCCAGCGCGGCGTAAGCGAAAGCGCGCGCAACACGTTCACGGCCGAGCTGAAGGACCACTTTCCCACACGCCTTGTTTTCCGCTGCCCGCCTGCCGCCGCCCGCCGCCTTTTCAGCGACCGCGCGGTCGATACCGGGCGCGAAAACACCGGCATTGCGGCTGCCGTGCTGCTGAAAACCGGCCATGCGCTTTTAAACGACGAAGCGGGACAAACCGAGCGCGCCACCGTCTCCGTGCAATGCTTTTACGCCGGGGATGACCTCATCGAGCGCATGTGCAGCCTGCTGCCACACGTAAACGGCACGGGCGAAACCGCGTGGCTGCGGTATAACGCCGCCTCCCGTGCTGCACCGAGCGCACTCCCGCACGGCGAAGTCACCTTCGGCGACTCCGTATGCCTGCATAAGGACCGCGCCGCTTCCGATGCGGATAGCTTAAAAGACGACGGCCTTGTCTCGTTTACACCGAACGGCACGCACATTCTGTGCACGGGCAGCGACCTGCGCGTGCCGGCCTCTGTGCTGTGCAGCGCCGCGCGGTTTGCGGAACAGGAAGGGCTTTCGCTGCATATTTTCTGCGCAGAAAGTCACCCGCTGCTGCGGCTTTGCCCGGAAACCGCCACGGTTTATACCACACTTGCCGCACAGAGAGAAGCGCTTTCCCGTCAGCTTCGGGAAGGTCAAAATCGCGCCGTCAACGTGTTTTTGGAGATGAGCGCGGAAAAAGAATTCACCCAGCCGCTCGGCACACTGCGCCCCTCCGCGGACACGGCGCTTCTCAAAAACGCCGTCGCACACAGCCGCCTTTCCGTCGTGTTTGAGCGCCGGTGCAAAATCGTGCGCAGCGAGTTGCCCCAGATTTTGGCGCTTGCGCCCATCCACATTACAGCCGTCGGCGACAGCGAAAATCTGCGTGCCGCCCTGCCCGATACCGCCCGCATTACAGCAACAGCCTTTGACGTCCCGCAAAAGGACAGCATCCACGCGTATTACTGTAATCGGGATACGGAAAAATGGGGTAAGATCGTGCTGTTTCAGCCCTTTTCCCCTTGTCAAGGACATCTTTTCAAATCTCCTTGAGGTGTCGCAAAAAGCAGACACCTGCTCTTTAAAACCTCGTTTTCCGAAAAAATCTTTGAATGTTCGATTGACAAATTACGAACATTTGTTTATAATACGAGATAGCAAAGAAACAAACGTTCGTAAAGCGCTGATATGCCGCACAGAACCGTCTGTACCATGCATCAACGCACAAGCGAAACTCGGATGGGGGTATTTTTATGATTCTGTTTCTCTTTAGTATTGCCGTTTCCTGCCTGTTGATCGCGCTTGCACAGGGTGCGGTTTTCTTGATCTCTCTTGTAACGAAATCTGCGCACCGCGCGAAAAGCACCTCCGTGCGCCGCAGCGTGCAGAATTTTACGGGGCTGCCGAACCGCGAAGAAGTAAAGAACATATATTCCCTTTCAGACCAGTTTGCAGACCGCCTGCGAGAGGTCGTGCAGTCTTGACCGATACAGAATTTAACGCCGTGAAGGCGTTTTTATCCGCCTACCGCTACACGGAGCTCGACCTCCGTGTACGCAGGGCGGAGCTCACCCGGCTGACAGCGCGCAAAGAAGCGCTGATTTTGGAAGGAAATACCGACCTTCTTTTTCACTTAGAGCACGCGATATGCGCAGCAAAAGACGCCATACGCGTGCTTTGCACAAGGCAGGCAGAAATTGAAGCCGCTATAGACACGGTGGAAAGTGCCGCTTTGCGTGAGATTTTGACACAGCACTACATCTGTGCGCTCGACCTCAAAGAGATTGCGGAGCGCATGCACTACTCGGACCGCCACATGCGGCGGCTGCACCGAAAGGCGATTGAAAGCGTTTCACTTTCCGCCGTTTCACCCTTTAAAAAGCGGGGATCCTCCCCGCGCACACTTCCCCTTGTCAAAAGAATTTGAGACTGCCGCGGCAAAGTCGTGGGGTCTCTTTTCTTTTCCTGAATTTCGGCATCTGCTCCGCACGGCAGACGCCGCCCGTTTTGCCGTGCCGCACCGCGGTGAAAACGGAGACTTTGAAAAGGAGTTTATTTGAAATTTATGAAACCGACTATGTTAAAAACCGCTTTTACCGTGGTGTTGGCAGGGCTTTCCTCGTACTTTGGTATGCTGACGCAGCCGCTTTTGGTGTTGTTTTTTGCCATGGTACTCGATTACCTCACCGGCATGACAAAAGCCTATATTTTCTCACAGCTCAGCTCGCGCATCGGCGTGAAGGGTATTCTCAAAAAGCTTTGCTATATGGCCATGGTCGCCGTAGGCGCGGCGGTGGATTACCTGCTGCACGGCGCACTGAAGCAGGCAGGCATCGACCTGCACATCGAGCTTTTCTGCGGCCTGCTCGTCACCGTTTGGCTCATCATCAACGAGCTCATCTCGGTGCTGGAAAACTTAGCCGCCATCGGTGTGCCGGGCTTTCCTCGCCTCAATCGATTACTTTCTCGCCTGAAAAGCACCGTGAACGAAAAGGAAGACGAACATGACACATGAAATGAGATTGAAAAACTGCAATGCCTATAATGTCGAGGCCCCTTTGAGCCTTGGCACAAAGGGCAGCAAGGTCAAAATCCGGGGCGTAAAAGCGTAAGGAGGAGCTATGGTACCGATCAGAGAAAATCTTGTGCCAAAGGACAAATATGCCATTAAATGCCCGTACACCCGCACACCGACGCGCGTTGTCATCCACAACACGGCGAACGATGCGCCCGCCGCAAATGAGATCTCCTACATGCGGTATAACGACCTTGAGATCTCGTTTCACTACGCGGTGGACGATGTAAACATTGTGCAGGGCATCCCGGAAAACCGCAACGCGTGGGCAAGCGGCGACGGGCACGGCAAGGGCAACATGGAGGGCATCCATATTGAAATTTGTTATTCCAAATCGGGCGGTGAAAAGTTCGATAAGGCCGAGCAGAACGCAGCCGAGTTCACCGCGAGTTTGCTCAAAAAGTACGGCTGGGGCATCGATAAGATGACAAAGCACCGGGACTATGACGGCAAGTACTGCCCGCACAGGACGCTCGACCGCGGCTGGCAGCGCTTTTTGAGCATGGTGAAACGCTATATGGAGCCGGCAAAAACGCCCGTCGCGAGCAAGTTTACCCCCTATCTCATCCGCAAAAATTGCCGCGATGCGCTCAACATCCGCAAGGGTCCGAGCACGAACTACGGCATTTTAGGGCAGATCAAAGATACGCTGCGCTACACAATCGTTGAAGAGCGCAGCGGCCCCGGCTCCCATAAAGGCTGGGGCCGTCTCAAAGCCGGAGGCTGGATCGCGATGGACTGGGTGAAGAAAGCTTAAACTCATTGCAGTGCACAAATTATACATTTCAAATGTGACGTTATGCGCTGCAATGGCAGATTTACTCGAACGAAAGTGGGCACTCTTTTCCCCTCTGCCGCTTATACTGGGGTTAGGTAAAAGGAGGGACTTTATGGACAGAGACGTCAAGCGGAACATAGCGGAGAACGCGCCGATTGAAAATCCGCCGGAGGGCGGCGCGGGGCGCGATCCTTTGCAGGATCTCTCACCCGAGGCGTGCACGTTTGAGGTGTTTCAACAGCTAAATTCCAAAACGGGCACGCTGCGCGTGCAGGCGTATGCGGGACAGCGGACATTCCCCGTCCCCGGCGCTTCGGTACTTGTGACGCACGACTTTGCGGACGGCACGCGGCGGTTTTCTGCCGGGATGACGGACGAGAGCGGTGTTTTCGGCGACATTTTGCTGCCCGCGCCGAATAACGCGTTGGCGCAGTCGCCGACGGGCGAGATGCCGTATGCGCTTTACGATATACGCGTGAGCCACCCGGGATGCCGCACGGAAATTTACCGCGCGGTGCCTGTTTTCCCCGGTGTGACGTCGATACAGCCGGTGCAGTTTTTGGCGGTCGGTGAGAGGTGATGCTATGCCGAACAATATAGACACGCCCGTTGTGCCGGAATACATCACGGTGCACCTTGGGCTGCCGGACCAACCGGCCGAGAATGTGCGCGTACCGTTTGTGGCGTACATTAAAAACGTTGCTTCGAGCGAGATCTACCCGAACTGGCCGGAAAGCGCGATACATGCGAATATTCTGGCGCAGATTTCTTACGCAATGAACCGCATTTACACGGAGTATTACCGCAGCCGCGGGTATGACTTTGACATCACCTCGACAACGCAGTACGATCAGAAGTTTATTTTGAACCGCGATATTTTTGAAAACATCTCGCAGATCGTCGATCATATTTTCAACGATTACGTCGTAAAGCAAGGCACGGTGCAGCCGTATTTTACGCAGTACTGCAACGGCACGACCTCGACATGCCCGGGGCTTTCGCAGTGGGGCACGGTGGGATTAGCGCGGCAGGGGCTTGTGCCGTATGAGATTTTACAGCGTTTCTACGGCGATGACATCAACATTGTGTTCAACGCACCTGTTGGGAACAACGAGGAATCATACCCCGGCGTGGCGTTAAGACTTGGGAGCATCGTCGAAAGTGTGCGCGTGCTGCAAAGGGAGCTGAACCGCATCGGCGACAATTACCCGGCGATTCCGCGCATTCCGCAGATCAGCGTGTATTACGACCTGCCGACCGAAAATGCGGTGCGGGCGTTCCAGAAAATTTTCAATTTAACGCCCGACGGCGTGGTTGGTAAGGCGACATGGTACAAAATCAAGCTCATATACAGCGGCATCAAGCAATTAAACGAGCTGATGAGCGAGGGCATCACGCCCGAGGATGCCGAGCGATTCTACCCGCCGGAGCTGAAAGAGGGAGACAGCGGCAAGGCGGTAGAACAGATGCAGAACTTACTGACGATCATTGCGTATTTTGACAATTCCATTCCCCTGCCCGCGATGAACGGCGTATTTGACGCACGGACGAAAAATTCGCTCATGGCCTTCCAAACGCAGTACGGACTGGAGCCGACGGGCGTACTCAACCGGCAAAGCGCGAATATGCTTCTTTCCGTTTACCGCGACACGCGGGCGATGGCGACGGAAAACGGGAAGTCCGTAAGTCGTCTTATCTACCCCGGGCGGGCAATCCTCAGGGGACGCACAGGCGCGGATGTGGAAGATTTGCAATCGCTCATTAACCGCGCAGCGGCACAAAACGCATTTATCCCGCAGGTCGCGGAAGACGGGATCTTCGGCGAAGCAACGGAGAATGCCGTGAAGGCCGTGCAGGCGCACGAAGGGTTAGACGTGAACGGCATCGTAGGGCCGCTGACATGGCAGGCTTTGCTGCGGCTTAGCGGGCTTTCTCCGTAGTGACAAAATGAAAAAGCACGCAGGAATTCAAGCCTGCGTGCTTTTATTTTGCCCTAATTATTACTCTTTGCCGATAAAGATGTATTCACGGATGAGGATGAGGATGCCGCAGAGGGTGAGGGCGGCACTGACGATGAACAGTGCTAAGATCCAGGAATCGAACAGCGCGGTGCCGTAGCGGCCGAGGTTTGTCCGCCATTCCGTGAGCGTCTGCGCGTAAAGACCCGCGCCGACGAGCGTTGCATTGAGCGAGATGATGCCGAAAATGAGCAGGAACCAGCCGAAATGCATGCGCATGCTTTGGCGCTTCATTCGCTTTTCTGCGGCGCGCTGTTCCGTTTCTCTGTTGTTTTCGGCGGAGGCTGCGCTTTGCGGGGCTTCGTCAATATCCAATAATAAATAATCGGTCGTGACATGGAAAATGCGGCTTAGCTGAATAACCTTTTCGGTATCCGGCACGGCTTCACCCGTTTCCCAGCGGGAAACCGCCTGGCGCGAGATGTTGAGTTCGTTTGCGAGCTTTTCCTGCGACATGCCGGCGCGTTTGCGGCAAGCGGCGATTTTGGCTCCTATGGTCATACGGAAGGCCTCCTTTTGCTGGGCTCATTTTATACGAAAACCGTGGGAAAAGCCACCATGTCAACTTGGAATTTCCGCAATTTTGAGTTGCGGCGGGCGATTTTCGGGGAATTTTGCAGACTCTTTTGGGGAGAGGCGTTATTTTGCTTCGTATTCCGCGTACATATCGCGGACGTAGCGGGAGACGTTTTCGTCGTAATCGGGATAGGTGTAGCCGTATTTTGCGGCGAAATTTTTGGCAGCATCTCGGAAGAGCTCGTGGCAGGTGAAAAGCGACCGCCATGTGTTTTCCACAGAATCTGTGCGATACGTGGAAAGAAGCGCTTGCCACTGCTCTGCGGGGAGATATTGACCGATGAATTTATAGTTTTTGCCGACGCTGAACGTGAAGCCGTATGCGCTGCCGACCTGCCACGAGAGCATGCGAAGAAGTTCATTGCGCATCATCGCAAGCAAGTCGATGGCGAATAACAGCTCGCGGCGGCAGAGGCCCTTGACGACATATATCGTGATATTCCAGAACTCGTTGCAGCAGTCGTCAAAGCTGCGGGCGCCGGGCTTTTGAATGTGATATTCTTTGTCTGTAGGGGTGGGCTTTTCTTCGACGCGACCGTCTTTATCGAGCAAAATCTCGCGCAGACCGTCGCCGTTTAAATAGTCTTCGAGCGCGGTGAGGGGCAAAATCGTGAGGTCGATCTTGTTGTAATCCGTGAAGAACATCAAGAAGCTGTACCCATCCTCGACGGCGGGGAAAAGCTCCATGTCCTCGGGCTTTTGCATGATGAGGCGCTCGCCGAAGACATTTACCCATGTGTCGTCTTCGGTGTAGAGCGCGGGGTCATCGACAAAATAGGTGACATCGAAATCCTGAAAACGGTCTTTCGGGATGTTTTGATTCGTGCGCGAGCCTTCCATGCCGACGACACGGATGTGCGCGTCGTTTTCGGCACGGGAGAGGATGAGATTCATCATTTCTTCGGGGGTTCTTTGGGTCATGGCGGGCTCCTTTTTATCGGTCTTCATCAAAAACGATCCGGACCGTTTTGTTGAAGTCTGTCTGTTTTTATCAGTTGTCCGTGATCACAAATGATGAAGATCACCGATCTTCATCATTTGGAAAGTGATCCCAAAAGTTTTCAAATTCTGTGTTTGTGATGGTTCCGCTGCTGACTAAAATTTCGTACTGCTCGCCCTGCCAGATGTAACGTACCTCGGACGGGGTGTAGCCGTTGCGCAGGTAGAATGCGCGGCGCAGGTGGCGCTGGGGCTCGTTTTCGGCGGTAGGAATGTCGAGCTCCAAGTCGGCGATGAAGCGGTTTTTCGGGTACAGCGTGTGCATGAGCTTTAGCGCTTCGCTGCCGTAGCCGTGCTCGCGATACTGCTCATCGATGGCGAAATACAGAATGTGCGTGATGCCGCCGTAGGTGAGCAGGCTTGCAAAGCCGCAGAAGTTTTCGTCTTTGTCGTAGAAGCCGACGAAATCGTGGCCGTCGTGCCGCATGAGACCGCAAATGGGCGTACGCTCGTTTGCGGGGAACGCGCGGACGTAGAGGTTTTCGGTGCGGTGAAAATCTTTAGAGTGCTCCGTGATCTTTTCCATGTGGAGTGTGGACATGTCAAGGTTCCTTTCGGTGTTTTTCGGCAGCAAGCTCCATGAGCTCGCGCTCGGTTTCGACATCGGCGGGGGCGGGATAACGCAGCGCGACGCGCTCGAATTGCAGGCGGATTTTTCGCGCGGCTTCGGCGTCGTTCCCATACAGAAGCGCCATGGCATACTCCGTACGCAGGGCAGCGAGGTTTCCCCCATTGTGCGAGCGAAAAAGCTCCCACGCGGGCGTTTTATAGCCTGCGGCGGACTTGTCTTCCATGAGGCAGAGGTAAACGCAGTTATTGAGCAGATCGCCCTGCAATGGGAAGGGGCCTTCTGTGTTCTGCGCGAAAATGCGGTCGGCAATCTCTAAAGCCTCCGTGAAACGGTGCTCATCCATGCGTTTGCAGTGAAGCTGAAACGCTTCCTCTGCGCCGTCTGCCATGCGGAGCTCATAATCGCGCGGCATGTGAAGCCAGTCTTTCGGCATATCGCGCATACGCACGCCGGAGAGCTCGGCAGCAAGGCGGTTTAACTTTGCGTGGCAACGTGAAAGACTTTCTTTCGTTTTGCCGGCCATGACGGCGCTGCACGCGTGGTTGATGTAGTTTTCCGTGCGCAGCGGGATGAAATTTATAAGCGCCGACCAGAAGAAGAGAAACGCGGCTTCTGCGGCTGCGCAAAGCGCGAGGGGCACTACGCGAAACCGCACGGCCAAAAACGCGGCACAGGCGGCGAGGAGCAGGTTGAAAATGCTGCCGCCGAGGTAGTAAAGCTTATACGGGAAACGTCCGTTTTCCATGGGCGGCGGCACCATGATGCAGTTGAGCTTTTTGGATGATGTGCGGCACAGGCGCAGCTTTCCCCTTTGCTTTGCGAGTGTGAACCGACCGAAGGAGAAGGACGAAAACTTGTAGCCCGTTAAAAGCCCGCAAAGCAGGCGACCGAGCTCCTCCGTAAAGGCCGCGAGGTAGTATAAAAACGCCATTAAAAACACTAAAATAAGCGTGACGGCGGCCGCTTTTCCGGAGCTGAAATGCCCCGGGTAAAACGTTTTTTCCAGATACCGAATGCACAAAAGGCAAGCGACGACGGGTATGCAATCGAGAACAGTCAGAATACGGGACTTGATGAACATGGCAGCGCCTCCCCTTTTTCTTTGATTGTAGCGGAAAAAGCACAAAAATGTCAAGCAAAAAGCGCGTATTCTTTTGCAGTTTCTTCCTTTTTAGGGTGAAACTGTGATATACCGCGTATGTATGCGGCATGATATTTCCATTTTGGAGGAAATTAATATAGCCGTCTTCAACCGATATGATAATGGAGGCACATTTCACAAGAAAGTGTGCCTCCAAATTCGTTTACAGGATTTTCTTAACCCCGGGAATCTTCTTCAGAATCCACGTTAGGATGAACGAGACAAGGAAGATGCCGAGGGTCAGGCCGATCAAAACAAACGGACTGCCTGCGCCGTAGGGGTGGAGCTTCGTGTGCTTTAAAATACCGCGCACAAAGATCATGTGGATGAGATAAATGCCGAACGAACATTTATCAATCTCCAAAACGAACTTGCCGAAAACGCCGGGAGATTTTTCTTTTCGCGGTGCGCCGGTTTTGTCTGCCGCGCAGCCAAACAGCGTGAACACGCCGACGGACTGGAGAATGACAAAAATGGAAGAATAGCCGTAGAACACGCCTGCGGCCTTTACGGTGCCGTTTTCTTTCAGCACGGTGAACAGGACGACCGCCGCTGTGCCGATGAGGAGAAACAGCAGGCCAAGCCCGCGATTCACGCGCCACACGCCCTGCCGCAATGCGTAGCCGCAGAAGAGGTAGAACGGGTAAATGGCGGAAACGCAGATATAAAACCCGACGGAGATGCCGAACGTTTTTAAAACGGGCACAAGCGACAGGAAGATGACGTAGACAATCATGAGATAGCGCAGCTCCCCCGCCGTGCTGTTCGACGCGATCTTGTGGTAGAACGGCAAAAGAAGATAGATGCCGATCATGAGGTAGAGATACCAGACGTGCGACCACGAGGTGCCGGAGAAAATCTCATAAAAGCCCGAAAGCAGCGTTTCGGCATTGACGGGCTCGTGATTGACGAGGATCTCCAGTGCGCGGAACAGAAGACAAAACACGACGAGCGCGATGAGCATGCGCGGAATGTACTTTGTGAGGCATTTTTTCACCGTGACGGGGTGCTCCGGGTTTAAAAGCAGCGCACCCGAAACCATTAAAAAGCACGGCACCGCCCACATCATGTTGTTGACGACGATGTTGGAGAGAAGGGCTTGTGCGGCGGATGCTTCCTCCGGGAAAAGGGACACGGCACAAAACATCGTGTGCAGAAGCACGATGGCAAAGCACGCCGCAGCGCGCAGATAAGAGAACGAATAGACGCGAAAGGTGTTTGCGGAAGTCCCTGCTTCCGCTCTCATGTGGCGGCTCATCAGTTGAACAGCGCGCCGTTCACGCAGCCTTCCTGCCCGCCGTTATCCGGGGTTTCCGGGGCAGCGGGTTCTTCATAGCTCGGTTCCTCGTAGGAAGGCTCCTCATAAGAGGGCTCTTCATACGACGGTTCTTCGTAGGTGGGCTCTTCCGTAACGACCTCTGCCGCAGATGCGGGCTTTTCTTCGGTCTGTACGGAAATTTCACCGTTTTCCGCTTCCTTTGTGGCGCGCTCCGCTTCTTTGGTATCGATCTTTTCCTTCGTGGAAACGGAGGTGTATGTGATGTAGGCAATGTCATCCTCTAAAAGAACAGTGCCTTCTTTGATGTCTTCAAACGGGAAGCCGTGCAAAACGTAGGTCTTGCCGTCCTTCAGGGTGAGCTGCACATCATAGCGCGGGGAGACAAAATATTCGTCGCCGGAGCCGGAGGATTCCTCTTCCGTTTTGGGCGTGTAGTAAAGCTCGAACTTTTCGTCCTTTGCGAGGGTCTCGCCCTTTTTCATCATGCTCTCCGGGAACTTTTCCTCACTGCCGGTCTTAACGGACACGGCGGTGATCTCCTGCTTTGTACCGTTTTCAAGCGTGACGCAGAAGGTATCTTTGCTGTCGGACTTTTCGCCGACGACTTTCAGCTCCGGGACGGATGTGGCGGTGGGCTCTGCCGTGGCCGTGGGGGCTGCGGTGGGAGACGGTGTGGCTTCTGCGGAAGACGAATTCTCCGCAGCGGAGCAGCCGGCGCAAAGCACGAGCGCCGCGCAGACAAACGCCAACGCGCCCGTTTTCATTTTATTGTACATGGGGTAAATTTCCTTTCCGATTTAGGGTTTGCCGTTAATCTACACGGGCGTAGTCGATATACTTGAACGTACCGGACATACCGTAGTTGATCTGGTAGCCGTTGCCGTAACCGCCGTACTCGAAGTTCGGGTCGAACACGTAGGTGGTGCCGTTCATGTCGATCTCGACCCATCCGTGGCGGCCGCGGCCGTTATACGTGCGGATGTAACCCTCAACAAGGTGTGCATCATAGCCGAGCAGCTTTGCCATTTTCTGGAATGTGGCTGCCATGACGTAGCAGTTACCCTTGTGATTGTCAAAGCCGAAGTTTGCGTACCATTCGGAATGAACGCTGTTGCCGGTGACCTCCGGGCCGAGCGTGTAATACGGAAGTGCGTGTGCGGACCAGTTGTAGGCCGCGCGCAGGTCCCAGCCGATCGTATCGAGGACGGACTTTGCTTTCTGTTCGGCTTCGGTGAGCGTGGAGGGATCGGTGGTCTCCTCTTTCTTGACGCTGTTGATGTCGCCGGAGGTGACGGTAACGTACTGGGCATAGAGGTAACCCTCTGTGCCATCGGAAAGTTTTACTTTATACCAGGTGTTGGTGGCTTCCGTGACCGTGACGGCGGTGTTATTGCCGACAACGCGGATAACGCCGTAATTTGTGCCTGCACCCTTGCGCAGGTTGACGTCTGCCGTGGTCTTGGCGCGGACGGTGCCGTCTGCCGGAGCCTCGGTAGGCGCGGGCATTGCGGTAGCGGAAGTAATCTTGATGTACTGTGCGTAAATGTAGCCGGTGGAGCCGTCAGCAAGGCGCACGGCATACCACTGGGAGTTGCTTGTATCCGTTACGGTAATCGCAGTGCCGGACGGAATGACGCCCTTAGAGCTGTAATTTGTGCCCGGGCCCGTGCGGAAGTTGACGTATTCCGTCGTTTTTGCGGTCTGTTCTTTAGACGGATCAGACGGCGCGGGGGTCGGTGTGGGCGCAGGCGTTGCCGTTGCGGACGGTGTACTCGTGATTTTGATGTACTGCGCGAAAATGTAGCCCGTGGAACCGTTAGCAAGGCGGACGGCATACCACTGGGAGTTGCTCGTGTCCGTTACGGTGACGGTGGTGCCGAGGGAAATGACACCCTTGGAGCTGTAATTTGTGCCCGGGCCCGTGCGGAAGTTGACGTACTCCGTTGTCTTGGCGGTCTTTTCATTTGCCGGGTCGGACGGCGCGGGCGTAGCCGTAGGCGCGGACGTATTGCCCGTGAGCTTCAAATACTGCGCGAAAATGTAGCCCGTGGAGCCGTTAGACAGGCGAACGGCGTACCACTGGGAATTGCTCGTATCCGTGACGGTGACGGTGGTGCCGAGGGAAATGACACCCTTAGAGCTGTAATTTGTACCGGGGCCGGTGCGGAAATTGACGTACTCCGTCGTTTTCGCAGTCTGCTCCGCTTCGGGGTTAGAAGGTGCAGGTGTTGGTTCTGCCGGTGCGGACGGCGTGCCGACATCGCCCGTGATGCGGATATACTCCGCATAGATATAGCCGGTGGAGCCGTTTGTAAGGCGCACGGCATACCACTGGGAATTGCTCGTATCGGTAACGATGATGCCGGTGCCGGAGCCGATGACGGCTTTGGAATTATAATTCGTGCCGGGGCCGGAGCGGAAGTTCACATCCGCAGTGGTTTTAGCATTTACCTCCCCGTCTTCGGTAGTATTGCTGCCGGAAACGGAAATGTACTCGGCGTAAATGTAGCCGGTGGAGCCGTCAGAGAGACGCACGGCGTACCACTCGGAATTGCTCGTATCGATAACGGTGATGCCGGTGCCGGACGGAATAACATCCTTAGAGCTGTAATTTGTACCGGGGCCGGTGCGGAAATTGACATATTCCGTCGTTTTGGCGGAGACCTCCTCCGCAGAGACCGCAAACGGCATTGCCGAAGCGAGCAGCAACGCGGAAAGTAACAGCGCCGTACCCTTTCGGATCATACGTTTTCTGTATTGCATTTGTTTTCACCTATCCTTAAAAACCCTGAGTTCGATCTGTTTTAAATGCAGAACTCTATAAGCTGATTTGATTATAACGCATTTTAGCGTTTGATGCAATTTATCCGTGCAAATTTATTGCAAAAAGTTATCTTCTGCGGCTCCAGGTGTCGGGGCTGAGGAGGAGCAGGAGTGGGAAAATCTCGAGTCTGCCGAGGAGCATATCGAGCGAGAGGATAATCTTCGAGAGATCGCTGTAAATGCTGAAATTTTGTGTGGCGCCGACAAGCTCAAAGCCGGGGCCGATGTTGTTGAAGCAGGACGCGACGGCGGAGAAATTGGTACCGATGGAAAAGCCGTCCACCGAGATGACGGCGAAGCTGAGCACGAGGATGACGCAGTAAATGGCGAGATAGGCGTTGACGTTGTCGCAGACCTCTTCGCTGACGGCGCGGCCGTCCATATAAACGGGCTGCACGCGGCGCGGGTGGAGCGCCTTGCGGATGGTGCGCCGAATGCTCTTCATCAGGAGCAAAACACGGGAGACCTTGAGACCGCCGCCCGTGCTGCCTGCGCTGGCGCCGATGAACATGAGCGAAAGCAGGATTGCTTTGGAAAACGCCGGCCACTGCTCGAAATCGACCGTGCCGTAGCCCGTTGTGGTCATGATGCTGACGACCTGAAACGCCGCGTGGTGCACGGACTCGCAGACCGTATTGTACATGCGGCTGATATTGATGGCGATGAGAACGACGGAGCCTGCGGCGATACCGAAATACAGGCGAAGCTCCTCGTTTTTGAACACCGCTTTGAACTTGCGGAGCAAGAGCATGTAATAAAGGCTGAAGTTCACGCCGAAGAGGAACATGAACACGGTGACGACGGTTTGCAGGAAGTAGCTGTACCCGCCCATGCTGCTGTTTTTAATGGCAAAGCCGCCGGTGCCGGCCGTGCCGAACGCGATGCAGAAGCTGTCGAACACGGGCATGCCGCCGAGCAAAAGACACACAATGCACAGCGCGGTAAGCAAAATGTAGATTCCGTATAAAATCATAGCGGTTTGGCGCAGGTGCGGCGTTAATTTATCGACGCTCGGTCCGGGGCTTTCCGCACGCATGAGGTAGATGCCGGTGCCGCCGTTTTTGCGCGCGCCGGGCACGACTGCCAAGAGGAACACGAGCACGCCCATACCGCCGAGCCAATGGCTGAAGCTGCGCCAGAAAAGGTTGCAGCGCGAGAGCGCTTCGACATCCGTCAGGATAGACGCGCCGGTCGTTGTAAAGCCGGAGACCATCTCAAAAAACGCATCGACGTAGCTCGGGATCTGGCCGCTTAAAAAGAACGGCAGTGCGCCGAACGCAGACATGAAAATCCAAGAAAGACCCGTTGCGGCAAAGCCCTCCTGCGCGGAGAACATGCGGTTGCCGCCGCGGCTGAACAGCAAAAGCGCGCTGCCGACGAGCAGAATGAGACACAGCGACTCGATGTAGGCGAGTATATTTCTCGGCTCGTGATCGATGACGGCGATGAGCAGCGGGAAAAGCTGAAAAATGCCCGTGATGAGCAAAATCAAGCCGACGGTGCGGCTGATACTTTTAACATTCATTGTGCAGCCGCTCCTTTACACAAAAATGTCGTTGAACTGCAAAACCGGCTGCTCACGCGTGGTAACGACGATGACGGTATCGCCGAGCTGATAGTACGATTCGCCGTCCGGAATGACCGTGTTGCCGTGGTGTGTGATGCAGGAGATCAGAATATTTTTCTTTAAGCGCAGGCGCAGGTTTTTCAGCGGCTCGCCGATATACTTCGACTGCTTATTGACGATGAACTCCAGCGCTTCGGCACGGCCGTCTGCAATGCGGTGCAGCGTGACGGCGGCACCCGTTTGGTGCTGCATGGCGCGCACATACTGCACGATATTCGCGCTGCACAGCTCCTTCGGGCTGACGACGCTGCCGATGGGGAGCGTTTCCACCATGCCAGTCGTCATGATGCGGTTGACCTTTGTGACAATATGCGGCACGCCCTTTGCGTTGCCGATCATGGAGGTGATGATGTTCTGCTCATCGATGCCGGTGAGCGTGACAAGAGCGTCCGTTTCGTTGAGACCCTCCGCCTCCAGAATTTCCTGATTGGCGCCGTCTGCGCAGATGATCGCCGCCTCCGGCAGCATCTGTGCGAGCTGTTCACTGCGCTGGGGGTTGTTTTCGATGATCTTGACACGGACGTCCGCGCCGATGAGCATTTGCGCAAGGTAATAGCTGACGCGGCCGCCGCCGATGAGCATGGCGTGGCGGATCTTTTTCTGCGTGATGCCGAGGCGCTTCATGAGGTAGGAAAGCACCGTGACCGGCGCGGTGACGTAGATGTGGTCGCCGCGGCGCAGCATGGTATCGCCGGACGGAATGAGTGCGTGGCCGTCACGGATGACGGCGCAGACGAGCACCTTGCAGCCCAGCACGTGCGGCAGGTGATTTAAAATGACGTTTTCGAGCGGGCTGCGCTCCAAAACGCGCAGCTCGACAATCTCTACACGGCCTTTTGCGAATGTTTCGCGCTTTAAGAAGCCCGGTAATTGCAGAAGACGGAAAATCTCCTTTGCCGCCTCGCGCTCCGGGTTGATGATGAGCGAAAGGCCGAACTCGCCGCGCATCATGTAGAGCTGTTCTCTGTATTCAGGGCTGCGCACACGCGCGATGGTGTGCAGCGTGGGGTTCATTTTTCTTGCTGTAAGACAGCACAGCAGGTTGATTTCATCGGCGCTTGTGGCGGCGATGAGCACTTCTGCCTGCTGTACCTTCGCTTCGTTCAGCGTGGCCATGGTGGCGCAGTTGCCCACCACGGTCATGACGTCGAACTGCTGCATATCCCGTTCCAAAACCGCCCGATTGGAATCGATGGTCACAAGGTCGTGACCCTCCTGTGAGAGCAGACGCGTAAGCGCAAGACCCACTTTTCCGTCACCGGCAATAATGATCCTCATTTCTTTTTCCTTTCTCGAACCGCTTTCGGTATATCCCGAACCAAAAACTTTCTAAACACGTAATACTCCGCCCGGGACGACACGTTTCCCCTTTGTATCGCCATGGTCATACATGGGTAGTATACACCCAAAGCGGTATATTGTACAGTGGCATTTTGTCCGTTTTTACGGGACGGCTTTCGGCGAGTTTGTAGAAAGTCTGCGGGAAGATGAAATCCACGTAAAAGCGCAGCCGGTGTGTTAAATACACGGCTGCGCTTTTTACTATCGGTAATATTTTTTGTCCGGGCGCGTGAGGGGGTGCTCGTAACGGTAAAAAAGATGCGGGGCTTCGCCGCACTGCACGACGCGAGATGTGCCGTCGCGCGTAAAGCCGGCGGCTTCAAAGAATTCGCGGGCGCGGCGGTTTCCGGCGGGCAGCCAGACCTTGCAGATTTTAAAGCCGCTGATGTAGAGGATGGCGAGGGCGTCCTCTACAAAAGCGCGACCAATACCGCTGTGCTGCGCTTTCGGAAGGACGCACAGCGAGAAGATTTCCGCGCAGCAGGGGGTGTCGGCATCACGGCAGGCGTAACGGCAGCAAAAGCCGACGACTTCGCCGTTTTGCTCTGCGGCCATGATGTACTCGAACCCGATCTTTTTATCTTCGAGCAGTTTATTCGGGTCAAAAAGCGCCGGAATATCTTCGGTCAGCGTTGTGCGCGCGATGTGTTTGAAAGCGGGCAGGTCTTCCCAATCGGCGGGACGGAGCGTAAAGCTTTGCATAAAATCACCTCGGCTTGACTACGAACGAAGCCGACGGATTTTACGGCTTCTCCCCCATAAATCTTTGCGGCAGCACACCGAAATTTACGGTTTGCACGGCGGCGATGATCTCCTCTTTCCGTGATAAAAGGCTTGCGGTACAACGCGTCGTATTCGGTTTCATTCGCCGGGGTGAGGAGATGCTGGCGCTCCATGCGCAGGGCGCGTATTTTTTCATCGTACATTACGGTTTTCCTTTCGTTTCCGCGCGCCATATTCGGCACTGTTCCACGCGTGCGCCGTGCGGCGTATCGCCCTGCTCGGGATCGCATGTATAGCTCCATAACAACTCACAGGGCAGTTCCGGACATTCTCCGCAGTGGTAAAAGCCTTTTTCCTGACAGCACTGCGCCACAGGGCAGGCTCCGTGGAACGGGTGTCCGTTTGTCTCTATACAGCCGCCGCACCCGCAAGGCTCTTTATACGTACAGGTCGTGCAATGCAGTCCGCATCTTGAATCGATCATGTGTGTTCCTCCTAAATTATGATATTCAGATCGTAACACACAGAATATGACAGCGGGGTGTCATGTTTTATAGCGCTTTTTCATTTTTTTGATCGCAGAACGCATTTTCTTTACCATTTCGGGCGGGGCTGTCACCTGCACGTCGACGCCGAAGCTCAAAAGCCAACGCAGGGCGTCCTCCGGGGTAGAAAATCCCCATTCGGTGTAGAGCTTGCCGTCTTCCCGCGTGATGAACGACGCGGGGCCGTATTCTTCCACAAGGCGGTATTTTACGGCGGGCTCGTAAACGGCCGTGACAATGTAATCATCCGTCATGCTTTCGGTGCGGCTGCGGTTCGGCTCTTTTTCAGGCGGGACTTCACGCGGGGTGAAAAATTCATCGGTCACGTTTAAATTCCACAGGCGGCGGAGCTTATAGAGGCGGAAATCCTCGCGTGCGGGGCAAAAGCCGAAAACGTACCAGTCCCCCCAGCGGAACACGACGCGATAGGGCTCGACAAGCTTATCCGCCTCCCCTTTGGCGTAATAATAGTGAAACACGATGCGGCGCGTCTCTTTTACGGCGCGGCGGATCGTCTCGATCTTCTCCGCCAAGTCGTTTTTGTAGAACGACGCGAGATCGATCTCCATGTCCCGCGGTATATCGGTATCTGCGCCGAGCTTTGCGGCGAGCAGGTCGGATGCAGGGGCTTTGGAAACGCTGTCGAGCGAGCGCAGCCCTGTGAGGACGGCGGAAAGCTCCTGCCGCGTGAGCACGGCGGCATCGAGCGAAAAGCCTTCCATGATGGAAATACCGCCGCCCGCGCCCTGTTTGGTAAGGAGCGGGATGCCGGCTTTGCAGATGTCTTCGATATCACGGTTGATGGTGCGGCGCGACACGCCGAATTTTTCCGCGAGATACGGCGCGGTAACAGTGCCTTTTTGCTGAATGGTCGTAATGATGCCGATGAGGCGATCGGTTTTCAAATTAAGGCCCCCTTTTATCCACAGTATAGCACGCCTATGTGGAAAACAAAACGAAAAACTTGCAATGCAAACAAAAATGTGGTATAGTACCTTAGAAATCAACAGGAACACGCCGTCTGCCACCGGGTAGGCGGAAGAACGTGCCCACAGAAAACCGATAGGTCTGCGCTTTTAAAGTGCTCAGCAGGTTTTCTGCGGGCACGTTTTGTTTTGGAGGGACTATGCGCAAATATCTTCGTTTTGTTTCCCAGAGCGTTTTGGGCATGCTGGGGCTTTCCGTCTACATTTTGGCGGACACATTTTTCATTGCAAATTACATCGGTGCGGACGGATTGGCGTCTTTAAACCTCGCGCTGCCGATCTACGGTATCATCAACGGTACGGGGCTGCTCATCGGCATTGGCGGCGGTGTGCGGTACACGCTGCGGCACACGCGCGGCGACGAAAACGCAGACAGCGTATTTACGGCAAGCTTACTGATGGGCGCTGTTTTGTCGTTTGTTTATGTGCTGTGCGGCGTGTTCGGGGCGGAGCATCTGGCAAGATTGCTTGGCGCTTCCGACACGGTTTTACAGCCGACAACCGTCTATTTGAAGGTTTGCTGCCTGTTTTCGCCGTTTTTTATTTTGAATAACATCTTAACGGCGTTCACGCGCAACGACGATGCGCCCGGGCGCGCGATGGCGGCGATGCTGACGGGCTCTTTTGCGAATATTGTGATGGATTGGTACATGGTGTGCGTCTTGAACGCCGGTATGCTGGGTGCGGTGCTTGCGACCGGCATGTCGCCGATTTTCGGCGTAGCGATCTGCCTGACGCGAAAGCGCGGGTATCACATCGGGAAGCACCGCATTTTTGAGGAAATTCCGAAAATTTCTGCGGCGGGTTTTTCCGCGTTCATCGGAGAGTTTTCTTCGACGGTCGTTATTTTGATATTTAACTATCTGCTATTATCACTTGCGGGCAGCACGGGTGTTGCGGCTTACGGCATCATTGCAAACGTGGCGCTTGTGGCAACGGCGGTGTTGACCGGCGCGGCGCAAGGCGTTCAGCCGCTGATCAGCATTGCGTTTGCGGAACATGACCGCAGAACGCTTACAAAGCAGACGCGGCGCGGCGTTGTGACGGCGGTTTTACTGGGCGCGCTGTTTACCATGGGCGCTTTGCTCTTTCCGCAGCAGGTGACGGCGGTGTTCAGCAAGGGCAGCGCAGAGCTGACGGCGCTTGCCGTGCCGGGCCTGATGCTGTACTTCTTAAACTATCTTGTGAGCGGCGTGAATCTGCTGCTTATCGCGCGGTTTGCGGCGGCGGAGCGCAGCCGGGACGCGGCTGTTTTATCTCTTTTGCGCGGCGTGATCTTAGTTGTGCCGTGTGCGGTGGTGCTTGCAAATATATTCGGGCTGACGGGCTTGTGGCTTGCCGTGCCGACGGCGGAGGTGCTTTCTCTGCTTTGTGGGCTTTATCTTTTATACCGCGAAAAGAAAAGCGAAAAAACAGCTTTGCAGGCGGCATAAAACGCGGTATAATCTTTTAAAAGACGACGATTTGAGACAAAAGGAGACCGACATGCACATTCCGAAAAGCGACACGCAGCACACCGAAATTCTGACATTTGAAGAAGCGCAGAAGCACCGCGAAGAAAGCGCCGTTTACGACCGCGAAAAATGGCTTTATATCCCGGATTTTTACTCCGAATACCGTTACATACTGGGTACCGCCGGCAAAAAGCCGCTCATTACCATCGGCATCAATCCCTCGACGGCGGAGCCGGATAACCTCGACAACACACTGAAATCCGTAGAGCGCATTGCGCTTTTTAACGGGTTTGACTCGTTTATCATGTTCAACGTCTACGCGCAGCGTGCGACGAACCCCGACCACATGGATAAGGCGTTTAACCGTGCGCTGCACGAGGAAAACATGAACGCGTTCCGCTGGGTACTTTCGCGCAGCGGCGAAGAGCCCGGCATTTGGGCGGCATGGGGCACGATTGTGGAAAAGCGCGATTATCTCAAAACCTGCCTTGCGGACATGACGGCCATCGGCGACGCATTCCATGCAAAGTGGTATCAGGCAGGCAAGCCCTCTAAAAAGGGACACCCGCACCACCCGCTGTATCTGCGAAAGGACTCGAAATTGGAGGACTTTGACATGGCGGCATATTTGAAGGCGCTTTAAAAAACTTGAAAATTTAATTTTGACTATAAAAAACGCTCCTCACGGTTCGTAGATCAGGTGGAAGCCGAAAACGGCAAGCCTAAACGAACTTTGAAGGAGCTTTTTTTATGAAAACTTTTATCCCGCACGTGTATTTTTCCGCACCCGAAGACACCGTAGGCGACCTTGTGAACCAGATCCGCCGCGAGAGCGAGATCCCCGGCACGGCAGAACCGAAGCCGGAAATGAAGGACAGCGGCAAGAAATCTATTATCCCGAAGACGGTGGTCTCTGCGCCCGAAAAGGACACCGTGGGCGACCTCATCGAGCAACTGCACAAGGAACCTGAGGCGATTCCGGAAGAGAAGCCCGAGGAAAAAACAGAACAGCCGGAAAAGACCGAGGGCAAAAAATCCATCATCCCGAAGACGGTCGTTTCCGCTGCGAAAAGCGAGCTTGACCGCGTTTATGACCTGCTGACAAGCGGCGAAGACCTGCAGATGAACCCGGACGGCACGCTGAGCCCCGCCTCTGCCCCGAAAAAGCGCGCAAAGCCCGCGCCGGGCAGCGAGCCGAAAGCGCCGGTGAAGACGAAAAAGGAGATCATTCCGCACACGGTGGTCTCCGCGCCCGAAAAGGACACCGTGGGCGACCTTATCGAGCAGCTGCACAAGGAGCCTGAGCCGCTTCCGGAAGAACAGCCCGAGGAAAAGGCAAAAACGCCGGAGAAGACCGACGGCAAGAAATCCATTATTCCGAAGACGATCGTTTCCGCGCCCGTGCAGCAGTGGTACAAGACGAACAAGGCGCTTTATAACGCGGAGGTCGCCGCCATGCGCAAGGAATTCAACGACCCGAACATGCAGCCGCATTTTATGTCAGACGGCCGCATGTACTGGCTTGTGAAGACCCGCCCGAACCTCGGCCGCGGCTTTAACACCATGACATACACAATGAAGCTCGTCTACGACCCCGACCACCCGAAGGTGCGCTATTCTTCCTCCGTGAAGCCGTATCTTGTTTCGCCGACGCTCGGCGAATTGCAGAAAATCGTCAACATGCTGCCGCACATTCCGCTGGATGCGGACGGCAAAAAACTCATCCCGCACACGCTGACGGACAACCGCGGCGAGCGCTATATTTGCTCCAGCGACGTGGCGGACGTACATGCGGAGGACACCTGCACCACGAGCGCCGTGACCTCCTTCCGCTTTGCCTACCGCTGGCTGATGGTGTTTGAGCTTGCCATCCGCAAGCCGGAAGCATGGAAGGATTTTCAGGCGCATGGGAAGATTTAACGGAGGCTTTTTTATGAAACTCTTTTCGACCCCGCCGGTGCTTTCCGGCAAGAAAAACAAGAAGCGCAAAAAGCTTTTGAAGGCGCAGCGCAAGGCGTTAAAGCGCGCCGACCACCCGTTTGAATCCGACAAAGCTGCCGACTGCCGCGGCGTAGTGCTTTCAAACCGTGCGTATCTCTCTGTTCTGAGCGAGGTGTATTCCCGCGACCCGTTGGAGACGGGCGGCATTTTCTTCGGCAACGTGAAAAACGGCGTGTGGTATGTGGCGGAAGCGAGTGACCCCGGCGTTTACACCCTTCACACGCACGCTCACCACGAGATGGATAATAACTACCACAACCACATTTACCCGGTGCTTTCGCGCTTATATCAGCACGGGCTGTGCCTTTTGGGGCTTTGGCACCGCCACCCCGGCTCGCTCGACACGTTTTCAAGCGACGACGACCGCACAAATCACAGCTTTGCCGAGGTCATCGGAAACGGTGCGGTTTCGATGCTCGTCAATCTCGACCCCACTGCGCGCCTGACATGCTATTACCTCAGTAAAAACGGCGAATATCGCACCGTGCCGGTCATGGTCGGCGACAAATACTTTGCGGGTACCGGCTTTTTGGAGCTGACAACACCCGAGGCGCTTTTAAAGAACAAAGACCGCCTGCAAGCTGAAATTTTTGACCCCGAGGAGGCTTAACTGTGGAAAAAATCATCATCACACGCCGTGAGCTTATCAGACAAATTCCGGCTGATCTATCCGAACACGACAGAACCGTGTCGCTTTTAAACGCACTTTCCGAGCGCCTGCCGGAAAATACGGAAAAAGAGGACGTTGACTTACAGTCCGGCGACTTTGACGAGGCGTTTCGTCTGTTAAACGCGTTTGACCCGCGCACGTACGGCACCGTGCAGCTCGGCGAGAGCCTGCGCGAGGAGCAGACGGATACGGCAAAGGAGCACGTGGGCGTGCTGGGACTTTCCGACACGGCTTTGCCCGGCAATGATTATGTGGGTGAAGTGACCGGCGCGGGCAGCGCAGACACCGGCTACTACTACCTTTTGGCTACCGATGAGACCTATGCCGATACGTTCAAAAATCCCGACCACACCACCCGCGGTTTGATCGTATCGGGTACTGCATACACGGCACTTTTGCGTGAAAACGTGGTGCTGACGGGCTACGATTATTTTGGCACCTATAAGGACGGCGGCTGGCTTTTCAACCGTTGCGACGAAGCGAAAAGCACGCTGACGGTGGACAGCTTTACGCTCATCCACGACCTTTTCAGTCGCAACACGGGCCTGTTTGAATCTGCCGAGATGCTGAAAAAGTTCGCCGTCGTCATCGGCTGCGGCTCTGTGGGCGCACGCGCCGCTTTGGAACTGGCCCGTGCCGGTGTAGGCAGATTTCTGCTCATCGATGACGACATTTTAAAGCCGCACAACATCTGCCGCCACACGCACGGTATGCGCGACCTCGGCCGCTTTAAGGCTGACCTTCTGCGCGAGGATATTCTGAACATTGACCCCGCAGCCGAAGTGACGACTTTCCGCGGCAAGCTGGAAAACGCGCCGCTTTCTCTCTTTGAAAATCTCGGCAAGAACGGCATTGTCTTTGCGACGGCAGATGACAGAAGCGCGAATGCGCTTGCAAATGCGCTCTCCAACACACTCGGCGTGCCGTTTATTGCCGTAGGCTGCTGGGCGCGCGCCCATGCGGGCGAGGTGTTCTACCACATCCCAAACCGCGGCATGAAAACCTACGGCGAGACCTTCTCCGCGCTTTTAAAGAATGCCCCGGCGCGCGACACGCACGGCGATTATTTTGGCGAAGCAGATGCCCGCGAACGCCTCCATTTTGAGCCCGGCACCTCTACGGACATCGGCTTTGTGACGCTGGTCGGCGTGAAATTCGCGCTTGACCTTTTGAACCTTGAAAGCGAAGCCTATACCCCGCGCGTTTTGAACGACTACACGCCGTACACGCTCATCTGCAACACAAACCGCCCGGAGATTGGCGGTGAAAACGCGAAGATCTTCCCGTACCCGCTGTACATCAGCCGCTCCATTCGCCCGGCGGGTGAAGCATGACGGACACGGACGCGCTCACGGCTTACCTGCGGCAGCTTGAGCGCATAAAGGACGACTGGGACGACCGCAAATACGCGGAAATCGAAAGAGACTGTCTTTTACCACTTTGGCAGCTCTGCCGCCGTATGCAGGAGACCGAGCAGGACATTTACGCGTTCATCTTCGGCACAGAGCACGAACTTGCACACATAGACACCGACATTTATTCTTGAAAGAAGGCATCGTTATGGCAAACGGAAGCGTTGTGGTACACGACATTGATTCCCTTGAAAAATTCGGCATGGAGCTTGCGGCGCGCAGCGCGGAGCTGGAATCGCTTTATAATGCGCTTACGGTGAGCTGCGCGGCACAGGAAACAAACTGGCACGACCCGCAGTACGACCTCTTGCACGAGCGCGTAGAGCTGTACGCCGGTGAAGCCCGCGCACAGCTGCTTGCGCTGAACGACGCGGTGCAGTATATTTCCGTGCTGGCCGCAAAGCTGCGCGCTTTATGATATGAGCGACGTAAACGTACTGCTCTGCGCGGTGGATAGCGCCATGAATGCGCTTGCGGCCTTTGACCGCGACCGCGCCGATGTGACCGCCCGCGTTTCATTCGCGCTGGGCTCCGTGTTGGCACGCGTGGCGCTGGAAACCGAGCAGTGCCGCCGTGCGCTTGCAGACGCAGAAGCTACTTCCTATACGGACGAAGAAACCGGCAATACGGCAGAAAACCCGGAAGCCGCCTGCCTGCGCGCCAAACTGGACGCCTTGGAGGCCCTGAACGAGCGCTGCATTTTAGCCGGCGGTGCGCTTTCCGCCGTATGGGCACAGGAAAGCCGTCAATCCGAAACGCACGTAAGCGATGCTCTGCACCGCTGCGGCGTTTATCTGAAAAAGCTGAACCGCATTGCACTTTCGCCCGACCCCTGCAGCATAACGATTTCAAGCCGCGGTGACGCGCCTGTTTTCGTCTGCATTGTGGACAGCGCGCTGTACCCCGAAACTGCCGAGCACATCCGCGTGGCGCAGGACATCGGCTTTCCGGATATACTGACGCTGGACCGCGGCGGCACGGCAGAGCGCAGAAAGGCCTCCCTTGCGCCGATCAAAGCGAGCCGCATCTGGGACCGCGACGAATACCCCTGCGCATGCTTTAAAGAGGGCGGCGCAGGTGCGCACGTGATGTACGTTGCGGGCACGGATAACCGCGGCGCAGGCTCTTACATGGGCTGGCAGATGCGCGGCCTGCCCGACGGTGCAAAAGTGCGCGTGCGCGTGATATAAGGAGAAAACTATGACCCCGAACACTAAGATTTTCACAGACCTTTTAAGAGAAAGCCGCGCATTTCTTACCGTTTCGGCGGCGGAATACGGCGCGGGCCATAACGCCGCAGAAGCGTTTCGCATTCTGCCGGATTCCATGCTCGGCGTCCTTGTTTGCCACTGCGAAACGGTCTCCTGTGCGGGCGGCCTGCTGCACCTTTACGGCGGCGGGCAGCTTTTCGCCCGCAACACAAAAGACAACAAGCCGTTTTCTGAGTTGCTTTTCCTCGGCGACCTTGGAGACGGCGGCCTTTTCGCCGTCTCCCGCATCGATACTGCGATTGCAAAGCGCGGCGAGATGCTGTTTCTCTCCCCGGGCGCACTGAATTTTGAGCCTATGGGGATTGACACGGCGGAGTTCATCCGCTGGGCGCTCGAAAGCCGCGAAGAGACGCTGAAAGGCGTTTGGCTGACAGGAGAGATTTTATCGCCCCGTGCGCTCAAAAAGCACATCACCGCAAAGCTTGACCTTTTAGACCGCCTTGACATGCTGAAAACGGAGGGAGACGCATGAAATTCTTTCCAAAATCCGCAGACGGCTTTCTTTCTGCCATGATGATGGCGGAAAACGCGCTTCTGCGTGATTTTTCACTGAGCTGCCCTGCTTCGCTTTTTGGTGCAGAGCCCATGGAAAGCGCCAAAAAAGCCGTGAAAAGCTGCATGACGCTTTCATCGTTTCCGTGTGCGCAAATGCTGAAAACAAACACGCGCTACGTGCACGACTTTGCAAAGCGAACGCTGACCGTGACGGTCAACGCGCGGTACATGAGCACCGGCAAAGAGGTGAACGACCTGCGGTGCGTTGCGGCGGATATTGCGGAGAGCATAAAGCGCGGTCTGCCGGAAAACACCGACTTCTTTCAGGTGATTGCGGCTTATCAAAGCTGGCTAAAACGCTTTTTCGTCTACAAAAAGACCGGTGCTACGCGCGACCACGCCGCTGTGGGGCTCTTGCAGACGCGGCAGGGCGTGTGCCAGGCAATCGCCGCGCTTTCCATGGTGATTTTGCCGCACCTTGGCATTTTGGCGCGGTACGTTTGCGGCGAAGGCTACTCCGGTACGGATTGGGGTCCACACGCGTGGAACGCGGTATGGGCGCCGAACGGCGCATGGCACCAGGTCGATTTCACATTCGGCCTGCACCGAAAAACGACGCCGAACACGTTTACGCCGCCAGATGATCTTCCCTTTCGCGGGCTGCACCGCTGGGACGAAGTAGCGCAAAGCCCCGCGCTGTTTCAAAATGTGCAGACCCTCGAAAACCGCCTGCAAGCTAAGACCGTTTTGCTGTTCGCGAACAACCCGTTCAAGGCCGAGATCGGCGGCGTCCCGATGCTGTTTGACGAACCTGTGCTGCAAAACGGCTGCGTGCGCCTTTTGCCGCTCCTCACCCTGCTCGGCGGCGGGTGCGAGCTGCTCGAAGACACGCTGCACATTGTGCTCGGCGGAAAAACGCACCGCATTCCGTGCGGCACGCCGATTTCAAACGGCTTTGTGCCGATAAACGAGGTCTTAGCGCAAAGCGGCTTTTGCACCGCAGAACAGCGCGGCGGGGTGGTTGTGGTGAAGCTTAAACCATGACCGCCTATTTTTTCAGTAACAAGAAGATTCCCACGCATGTGTTTTAAAAAGGAACTCCCCGCGATGATGCAGAGAGTTCCTTTTTTACACCAATTTTTCCAGCAGCGCGATTTTCTCCGCGTCTTTTTTGCCGCGGGTGTTCACGCGGTAGCCGTCTTTTGCGGAGGCTTTGTAGACGGCGAGGTACTGTTTTACGGAGAGCAGACGGTACTTTGCGCCGCTTTCCGCGCGCGTTTCGATCTCAGAAATCGGAACTCCGGCGAAGGTCTCGAGCTCCTCTAGCGCGGCAAAGGAGCAGTGCACGCCACGTTTTTCAAACGTGTGCTCGTGCGCGTCGATCAGGCGCCAATCCTCCGCTTGCAGCAGGGTTTGAAACGCGCTCCACTGCTCGGAAAGCCACGTTTCCGGAAGCAGGACGTCGATGTCATCGGCGAAAATCGCCTCGCCTGTGCGGTGCCACAGCCCGAGCGAGCCGTACAAAAGCGGCGTTGCTCCGCGGCAGTTCAGCGTGCGCGCGACCTCTAAAAACAGCTTCCATTTTTCTTCGTTCATTTTGGACACCCCTTATGTTTTCGTCTGCCCGCCGGAAAACAAAAAATCTTCCGGCACGAGCAGCATAAGCCCCGAACGCGCGGTTCGGCAGCTTTGCCATTCATGCGGAAGATTTCGCATCCGTCATTATTTTTCGGTTGACCCGGCAGACGCGCGCGAATGGTCGAATTGCGTGTCTGCGCGTTTACTGTACCATACCGCGCCGGGTTTGTCAACGCGTTTTTGCACGCACCGATACTTGACATTTTCTCCCCCTCTGGGGTATAATACGTTTTATGGGACACGCCCGCTTTTAAAACGGAACACCGAGGTGTAGCGCAGATGGTAGCGCGCTTGGTTTGGGAGCATAGACGGTGTTCGCACCGCACGAAAGCGAAAGCCGCCGAAAACCCTTCAACCGTGCGTATTTCGGGCGGTTCGGAAAATGAAAAAAAGCAGTCAAAAATGTGTTTGACCACAGATTTGACCACTTACACGACCACAATTTAATAACTATCGGGGTGTAGCGCAGTTGATAGCGCGCCGCATTTGGGATGCGGAGGCCGCGAGTTTGAGCCTCGCCACTCCGACCAATGCCGTCTCGAAAAAGCTTTTTTTGGGGCGGCTACTTATTTTT
>NZ_JBKWAE010000012.1:0-87402 GCF_046974225.1 Hominenteromicrobium sp.
CAGGATCAAGGCAAAGCTAAAGGGCTTGCCGCCTGCAATTCACAGACAGCAAGCCTTTCGGCTGCTTGAACAATTCTTACTTCAGAATATTGTCTAACTTTTTGGGGGCACTTCACAATGGTGAGTAGGTTCTTCCATTTTAAAAAGCGGCAATATTGCCGCTTTTGCTCCGAAAAATTTGTTGCAGCGACTTATTTGCATTTCGTGTTATTGAACTTAATGAGTTTTCACACGTGGGCAATAGGAAACATACAGGGGTAATGAACTTGTTATGCAAATCTTGAAAAATTTCTTGATTTTTTCACTGATCTTGAATATAATAATATCAAATCAAGATTTACTAAATCTAAATTTGTATTACTTGGAGGTGTGCCGATGTTTATCGGGAGAGAGACAGAATTGAAATTCTTGAATGATAAATATTCAGAGAATGGCGGTCAACTCATTGTGCTGTACGGCAGACGGCGTGTAGGAAAAACCGAGACGCTGCGGGAATTCTGTAAGGGAAAGCCCCATGTTTTCTTTTCCTGCACGCAAACGACTGATCCGGTACAGCTTCGTAACTTTTCTGCTCGGGTGCTGAGAGAAGACATTCCTGCAAAAAGCTATATTACTGAATTTACCGATTGGGAAAGAGCATTCCGTGCGGTACGGGAGCTACCATACGGTGACCGGAAAAAGTTGTTGGTGATCGATGAATTTCCGTATATGTGCCGTGGTAACAAGAGTATTCCCTCTATTCTTCAAAATCTCTGGGATGCGGAGCTGCGGGATGCCAACGTAATGATTATCCTTTGCGGCAGTGCCATGAGCTTTATCGAAAAGGAATTGCTGGCAGAGAAAAACCCACTTTACGGCAGGGCTACGGGTATCTACAAGATGAAGGAAATGGGATTTTATGATGCCGCAAAGTTCTTTCCAGATTATTCTGACCGTGATAAGGTGCTGGCTTATGCTGTTCTTGGTGGTATCCCACATTATCTGCGCCAATGGAATCCCGGGCTGTCCATTGACGAGAACATCAAGCGCAATATTCTGACCAAAGGCTGCATCCTTTACAGCGAGGTGGAGTTTTTGTTGCATCAGGAGCTGCGGGAAACACCTATCTACAACTCTATCATTGAAGCTGTTGCGTTGGGCAATACCAAGCTCAACGACATCAGTCAAAAGTCGCTTGTGGAGGATACTTCCAAAACCAGTGTTTACTTGAAAAATCTCATAGAGCTTGGAATTGTGGAACGGGAGTTTTCCGTGGATACTAAGACCAAGGAACAGGCAAATTCCGGTCGAGGAGCCTATCGTCTGACAGATAACTTCTTCCGTTTCTGGTATGCCTTTGGTTTTGCAAATTTTTCACAGCTTGAGGACGGCGATGTGGACGGCGTATACGAGTATGTTGTAAAACCGGCTCTCCACAAGTTTGCTTCCTTTACTTTTGAGGATATTTGCCGGGAATTTGTTCGTGAAATGCAGAAGAAAAACGAGCTGCCTTTCCGTTATGCAAAGATGGGACGTTGGTTTGGAAAGACTACGGTACGAGACGAGAAAGCAGCTTCCGGACTGCGGACAGCAGAGACGGAGATTGACATACTCTGTATTGACCGAGGGGCAAAGGAATATCTGGTGGGTGAATGTAAATTCAAAGGCGTACCGTTTTCCTATTCTGAGTACTGTGACACGGTGGCAAAGCTTTCTCCGCTGAAAGAAAAAGCCAAGTTTCACTATGCACTATTTTCTGAAAACGGATTTGACAAGAAAATTATCGATCATGCGGCAGAAAACGAAACGCAGCTCTATACCCTTAACCAAATCGTTCATTACGCATAAAAAGCAGAGGATAGCAAAGGTAAAACCTACCCGCCGATAGTGGTGAGTAGGTTTTTCTGTTTTAAAAAGCGGCAATATTGCCGGTTTACTGCTGTATGCTTGAAAGACGGCACATTTGCTCGTAGAGGGATGTGTGATCCGGGTGAACGTACCGGCGGAGCGTAAAGGCAGGGTTGGAGTGGCCGATGATGAGGGCAAGGCTTTTAGCATCCGAGCCGTTTTCAATCATTCGGGTCGCGAAGGTATGGCGCAGCATGTGCGGCGATACGCGGCGAATTCCGGCGCACTTTGAAGTGTGCTTTCGATTTCTGGGAACCTCCGCGATAGTCTTTTTCGGGCATCTCGGTAGATTTCGAGCGTTTTCGAGGCATATTCCGGCACGGCGTATACCTCATACCAAACATCCAGCCATTCTCCGATGGTACAGACTTTTCTTTCCATTGTAAACCTCTCCTGTTAGATAAAAATTCCCGTTAGGGTTAATTCAGTTTAGCAGTGAAAGGAAAGAAAAACAAAAACCGGCAATGAAAAAGTAAATTTTTGATTGATTTAAGCAAATACTGTTACCTATTTTTCATAAATTATATTGACAACTATAATTTTATGTGATATTATGACCATAAATTAAGGGATGGGTCGACACATTCCTTGCAAAATCTACATAATTTAAGGAGGCAATTGTATGTTAAAGAAAAGGCTTATAGCCGGTGTGGCAGCTTGCTTAATGGCGGTTTCTGCGTTTTCCATGTCTGCGAGCGCGTATGCTTGGACAGACACGATACGTGTGTACAAAAATCAAGGAGCTTATCTTACAAATGCTTGTGTAAAATTGAATACACAAAATTATTTTAAGGTTAATATCCAACCCGATAAAAATGTTTCTGATGCGTGGAGTCAAGGGACAGAGTTGATTTATGCTCGAGCCCGAGATACAAATAATGTATATGCGTCTTCATTAGTTGAAACGAGATATGCGGGTAAGTTTACACCCTTGTATTATTCCGGATATGGAGTATTTGGCTATTCGTACAAATGCGCAGCGCAATATGCCGACAGCAATCCATATCAGTATGCAGCTTTGACATTGAACTGGGAACCGTAATAGATGATGCCGGAGTGAAGCAAAATTTAATTTTGCTTCACTCCTATCAATAAAGGAGCTTATTATGAAACAAATTAAATTACTGCTTATACTGTGTGTGTTGATTTTACTGGCTTCATGTAGAACAACAGAAAGTACAAATAGTTTGAATATTACTAGTGAATCCAAAGATATTAGCTCTGGAAAAGAATTTGTCAGCTCACAACCAATACTAAAGGATAATGTGAATTTATCAATGTCGGTGTTTAAAGGAGTTACTTCCATATTTTCTGAAGATGTTATAAATAGTGCTTTCAAACTTAGTGAAAATAAAATTACACAGTATGGAGTGGGACCGAAAGAGAGTGGATATATTATTACAGATGAAAAATGTACAGTTACAGTAGATGAAGGTATGATTTCATATTTAAGTTCAGATGTAAAAGAAGTTTTACCTGTTTTACAAGTTTTTCGATATAATGAAACTGATCAGATGTATAACGCAAATCAGTTTGAAAAAGATGGAGACTTAAACTTCAAGAGCCATAATGAAGTTTTACAAGACTTTTATAAAATATTACAGGCTATTGGATTGAAAAACAATTATTTGGTGAATTGCTATAATCTTGATTCTGAAACACTCAAGGAAAAAGAAAAAGTTATGATAGATAAATTTGGTGGCAATGAGAATTTGGATGGATGGAAAGACTGTTATTTCTTATATGCTGTACCGAAGCTGAATGATAAAAAAGTTTTTACGGATGTTCATGGAAGCTCTGAAAAAGGCACTATGATAACTGGAGAAGAAATAATTTCAATAGTTACAGAAAACGGGTTACAATTGCTTGTTGTTTCAAATAGTATAAATATAGTTGAAGAACTCGAAAAGAAAGAAATTATGACCGAGAATCAAGCGAAAGAGGAAATAGAAAGGCAGCTTGGTCAGTTGATTGTATCAGAACAGTATACAATTAAAAGTATAGCGCTAGGATATTATCCTCAGTTTGCTGATACGGCACATAAAGAGGTACTCTTCTATCCGGCGTGGAAAGCAGTTGTACTTGCGGAAGGGGATGACACAATGAGGTCATCAAATGACACCGCCTATTCTTATGAATTTTCATATATGATCGATGCTCAAACGGGATTAGAAATTTCGGAGGAGTAATATGCAAAAATTATTTAGCACTTTTATACAAGATGCATATCGTAGCTATTGCACTAAGCGATTTGTATTTGCTGTTTTAGGAGTTGCTTTCTTTAATTTTCTGAGTGTGTACTGGGATATGCTTTTAGGTTCAGCTAATTGCGTAGCTTATTTATATATGATTTCAGGTATAATGGGCATCGAAACATTGTATCTCTTGTTATCTGTTTTACCGGGAACAATTCTTTTTAGAGTTGATAAAAACGAAAATTATCAGAGAAATGTTTTGTTGCGTTCTGGTAAAATAGCATATCTACTATCAAAGGTAGTAATAACAGTATTTACGGCAATATCAGTTTCTTTGATCGGCGATTTTTTATTTATATGTGCGTTGGAAATGCGCTATCCTTTTACAACAGATGAGTTTTCTGAACAGGTTTTATCGTTGTATGGATGTAGTGTATTGGAATATATATTTAGAAAAAGTTTTATTAAATCAATATCTGCATCTGCATTTTCGAGTATGGCGTTGTATATATCATCCCGAACTAAAAATATACTTATTATTTTATTTTCCCCGATTATTCTATATTATTTGTGGTTGCGTTTATGCCGGATACTGGGGTTACCTCAATGGCTCGATATTGCTTTATTGATAAGAGGGGAAACACTTGGTACCGCGACTTCTTTGGTAGTTTTTGTAATAGTTATAGTAGCTTCCAGTGCGTTATTTATAATGGAAGCGAATAGGAGTATGGAATGAATAATTTGCTTAATATATACCATGTCTTTCTATATGGTGTGCGTCGATTGCTCTCGGATTCACGAATATTTATTGTTGGAATTATTACAATACTATATTTGTTAATGATTGGGGATGCGCTGCATCAGTATATATTGATAGCAGGAGAACCGATAACCCCTTGGCTCTTTCCTTTTATAATGGCAAACCGAAATTGTGTTTTGGTGCTATTTTTACTCCTGGTTTTATTATTTTGCGATGCACCGTACATTGAGGAGAATGCTTATTTGCTTTTTTTGCGATGTGGTCGTACTGTATGGATGTTCGGTCAATTATTATACACGATTATAATATCTATTTCGTATGTTCTATTTGTAGTTATTATTACAATAGTAATGAACTTATTTGATTGTGTGGCTTTGCAAGATTGGGGCCGGGTGTTTTATACGCTTGCGAATACAAATGCTGCGGAATTAGTCGATTTACCGATTCAAATTTCTAAAGCGTTGATTTTACATTTTAGCCCTAAAAATGCAATGGTATTTTCGATTACTTTATCGTGTCTTGCTGCAATTTTTCTTGGTAGCATAGTGTTTTTATTAAATTTAGCTTTTAGTAAATTGATAGGTTCTATCGTTGGTTCGATGTTTGTTCTGTTTCAATTTCTTTCATCTAACGCTTCAGGCTATACGATGACATATTTTTCTCCAATTTCATGGGTTAATTTAGATTCTTTAGATTTTTTAGGAATTAGTTGTATGCCATCTATTCAATATGCATTTGCTTTTTTTTGCCTTTCAATCTTAATCTTCTGGTTATGTTCTTTTATGATTATACGAAACAAAGATATTATAATATCATAAGGAGAAGTTCCTATGGAAACTTGTATTGAAGTACAAAACGTGGTGAAGCGCTTTCGCGACCAAGTGGTTTTGAAAAATGTGTCGATCTCGTTTGAAAAGGGGCAGATACATGGCATCGTAGGGCGCAATGGCTCCGGCAAAACGGTGCTTTTTAAGTGCATCTGCGGTCTGATGCACCCGGAGGAGGGCGTGATCCTCGTGAACGGCAAGCGCGTGGGACGTGACGTGGACATGCCGGAGGACATTGGAGCCATTATTGAAGCGCCGGGCTTTCTGCCGAATTACAGCGGGTACAAGAATTTGCGCTTTTTGGCGAACATACGGCGGAAGATCGGCAAGGAAGAAATTTTGAATGTGCTGAAGACGGTGGGGCTTGACCCCGAAAGCCGCAAGCATGTGGGAAAATACTCGCTCGGCATGCGGCAGCGCCTTGGTATTGCGCAGGCAATCATGGAAGACCCAGAGATTCTCATTTTGGACGAGCCGATGAACGGACTGGATAACGCCGGTGTGCAGGATATACGGGCACTGCTGTTGGAGCTCAAGGCACAAGGGAAGACGATTTTGCTTGCGAGCCACAACCACGAGGACATTGCGGCACTGTGCGACACGGTGCATGAAATGGACGGCGGGGTGCTGGAATAATAAAGGCTACAAGATAAAACCTGCCTGTTTTAGAATAGGCAGGTTTTTGCTGTAATCTTTGAGTGTTTATAGATATGAGAATGTTAAAAAAGAAAGGCGGCTGTTTCCAACTGAAAGTAGCCGCCTTTAATATGGGATTTGAGTGAAACCTTGTACGCAAATTAAGAAATGTTACCGTATTTATCGCAGGTAATGCTTAAAGAAAGCGTTCTGTTTTTCCCTAAATAATAAACTGTACCGGAACCGTATACGGTCGCACCTGAGCGGGAAGAAGTTTTCGTAACATAAGATGCAGAGTTATCGTAGATAGAAACAGAAACACTCTGGCTTGTAGCAGTGCAACTCACGTTGTACGTATAATTAAAATTACCAGTCAACGAGACTGCAAAAACTGCTGTATTGCTTGCCGTGTAATAGGTGGATTTTTTTGTATATGATCTTGCCGTTCGTGCAACTGCCGGTGTTACTTCTAACTCCGTCACGATATAACTGCCGTCTTCAAGGTATTCGACTGTTTGCATGTTCTGCGATGCTGTTTCTGATGCAGATACACAGAAAGGTATAATACCAAGTAAAAGTGTTAAACAACAGATAATTGTTAATATACGTTTCATTTTTTTACCTCTTTTCTTAATAAACTCTCGTGCCTTCCGGCTCTGGAGGCGGCGTTCCTTCGACTTCTTCATAAAGTCTTGTAACGATATGCCCATCCTCGAACTGTCGTTCCCGCCAGTTATCAAACAGAATATATCCCAAAACGCACACAAGAGCAAATACAACTGTGGCGATTACAAAAACGCGCACAGCTTTTCGGTGCTTAAATGTTCGTTTTACTTCATTGTACGGTTCAGTGCTCAGAAAATTTTCGGCTATGCTTTGTGGTGTGCCGAAATGTTTTTCTAAGTCATTTTCGGTCAGCGTAGTTGTTGCGCTATCAGCAAAATCTTACATGTCATTTTGCAGTCGCTGCAAAAACTGCTTTTTCTTCTTTTTGTCACACGTCATTTCTTTGTCTATTTGACGCAAATAGTCGTGGACAACATTTACGGTTTCGCTCATCCCATATCCCCCCAATTTAAGAATCAAGAATGTTATGAATTCCTTGCTGAACGGTTTCGTAATCCTTTTTTAAAGATGCTAACCGTTCGCGCCCGGCATTTTCAATATGATAAATCACACGCATATGGGAGCGCCCCGTGCTCATGCGTGTTACGATCTCCTGACCGGTGATGTACCCATCGTCTGCCAAGCGATACAGAAGCGGATAAAATGACCCCTCCTGCACTGTGATTAAACCTTTGCTTCGCTCTTTGATCTTCTGCACAAGCTGATAGCCGTATGTGTCTTCTTCACACAGCAAAAACAACGTGAGCATTTCGATTGAGCCTTTTTTCATGGTATCGATAGCCATAGTGGAGATACCTCCTGTCAAGTAATAGATTACAGTAAAACGATTTATAAGTCAATACCTATTTTGAATAAATTATTTGACAAATAAAAATTGCAATGCTATTATGATATTGGCTTAATCTCATAGAAAGAACGAAGAAATTGTAAGTTTACTTGATTGGAGATGAGTTATAGTGCTTAAGGAAGAATTGTATCGACAATATTTGCAATGGAAAAAAGGAAAAATCGCGTGGTCAATAGAAGAAATGTTTGGGTTTCCGAAAGTCGATTGCGATGTATACGAAAATGAAGATGTTTTAGTTAGTCGCCTTTTTTATGTTATTCCCGATATTTTTGAAGTAAAGTTACGCGTGTTCATTTTTTACGAAGAAAACACCTTTCTTAAGACAAAAGGCGATGACTTAAAATTGATCCACAGTGAACTAAAAATACAATAGTTGATGCATAAAGGAAAACCGGCAATGTTGCCGGCTTTTTCTGTGTGAATATAAAACTTGCCAGATAAAAGAATTTCTGGTAGAATTTAAAAGGACCGTGATAGCGGTTCGGGTGCTGCCATAACGGTGGACGGTTCAGCCCTCAGATACACTTCGGTGTACCGTGTGAGGGAACATTTCTTGAATATGAAAAAATCCCTCAATCCAACACGGAGAGAGGGATGACGCTTATGAAGCTCGAGCTGAACTTTAGCGATTTGTGCCAGTTGGCACTTGTCGTTATTGCGTTGATCGAACTGTTTCGTGATCGTAAACATAAAAAGAAATGAGCCGCCCTCTCCCAAGGTTTCGGCTCATTTCTTTAAGCTGTACTGAGGGCTAACCGTTCATCGGCAGCACTCTTTCTATTTCTAATTATAAACGCTTTTGATATTTTGTCAAGCGCGAAAAACGGCAATGTTGCGGTTCCCAATTTAGCGGTTACATTTTTCGATACGATAGAAATCTCCGCCTATATTTGGTTGCGATAAGATAACTGTGTACCCATAAGTAGGTAAATTGAGGCAAATATAGTTGCAAATCTCCCTACTGGTCTCTGAGTCTAATGAGTACTGCTTTGAAAACCAATTTTCTGTTTCTTTAATGGTAGCTGTATTTTGTTTTCGTTCCATGAACTGAATGAATTTACTGGAAATTTCTTCAATATACGGGTGAAGGATAGAAGCTCCCTTTTCGTTCAGAAGATACTTTTCTTTGTGTTCTTCACCTAACGAGGCACAACCGGCATCAATAAACTTACGAACTTCTGGGTATTCAAAATCTTCGTCTATAAAATAACCTTTTGGACTTGTATAAAAGTTGATAATTAAGTGAATGGCTTCCAAAAATGTGTAATCACTGTTCATAATAATACCTCCATGTAAAGTAATTGGTAAGAAGTGGTGAGAAAAATTGCGATACCTTGTTGAAAATACAGAAACAATCTTATTTTGCGTTGACGAGCGGGGAAAGAAGTGCTATAATTTTAGGCAGAAATAAAGAAAACGTCCGCTACGGACGCTTCTCGGTCAATAAAAGATCGCCAAATCTTTTATTGATTCCAGATGTACGACCATCTGAAAACTTCGCGAAAAGACGCCGATAGGACGTTTTTTACAAGAGGGGTGCTTCATGTCTAACACTTAGTTAGATTATAGCACAAGCCAAACGATATTTCAAGGCTTTTCAGATGCTTGTCTGGAGAGCCTTTTTTATTTCTGATTTCGCACCTTGAAAACCGAATGAACCCACAAGCGAGAATACCCGGCGCAAATCAGTGTGCATTTGCACGCCTCTGCAAAGGGAATCACGCGGAACAACACGACCGGACAGAACTGATCGTGCCGCACGTACAGGAAAATCGTTTGATGAAGGGTCACCAAAATCAGGATTATTAAAACGAAATACTTTGTTTTAATCGATACGCACAACCGAAACGTAAGTAACAGTTGTGCGTATACATTAGAACAAAATATGGTGGGCGCTAACGGACTTGAACCGCTGACCCCCTGCACGTCAAGCAGGTGCTCTAGCCAGCTGAGCTAAGCGCCCAATTTTCTGTTGCTCGATTATTATATAGCAAGTCCCCGAAAAATGCAAGTCTTTTTTGCGAAAAAGTTAAAATTAATTTTTCTTTCGTGAATATCACGAAAAAGTGCGTAAAATTTGGTGCACTGTTCGCAGAAATTTAAGGTTTCTTACAAAACTCATAAGAATCGCACATTTCTATTGTTTATTCCTTTTCTATGCCGTATAATGAAAATACTGAAAACTGTGAATAGAATGTGAATGAAAGCGGATGGCAGTTGCGCATTGCGCTTTGAATACGGAGATTTAGACAGAATTGGAAATCTGAAAACAGACGATGACGTTGGTCCTGCACCAAGGCCAGAAAAGGAGAAACCATGAAAACACTGTCATATGTGAACTTTATCATTTCTATTTTATTTATGGCGTGCTACGCGTACCAGGCGGTCTACCTTGCGGCGGCGCTTTTAAAAAAGCAGAAAGTCTTCAAAGCGAAGAAGCTGCACCGCTACGGTGTGCTGATTGCCGCGCGCAATGAGGAAGCCGTCATTGCGCAGCTCATCCGCAGTGTGCGCGCACAGAAGTATCCCGAGGAGCTTATCGATATTTTTGTTGTGGCGGATAACTGCACGGACAACACCGCGCAGGCGGCGCGCGAAGCCGGGGCGGTCGTTTACGAGCGCCACAATACGTATGCCGTGGGCAAGGGCTATGCGCTGCGTTTCTTATTAGAAAACATTTTTAAGAATTTCGGCGAATATGCCTACGACGGTTTTTTCGTCTTTGACGCGGACAATATTCTGGATGAGAATTTTATTTCCGAGATGAATAACGTTTTTGACAACGGCTGCAAGGTTGTCACGTCCTACCGCAACTCGAAAAACTTTGGCGACAACTGGATCAGCGCGGGTTACTCCATTTTCTTCCTGCGCGAAGCGACGCAGCTCAATCGCGCCCGTATGATGTTCGGTACCAGCAGCTGCGTTTCCGGCACCGGCTTTTTGTTCAGCAGCGAGATTGCACGCGAAAACGGTGGTTGGAAGCATTTCCTGCTGACGGAGGACTTTGAGTTCACCGTGGACCGCATTTTAAAGGACGACACGGTCGGTTACTGCGAAAACGCCATTATTTATGACGAGCAGCCCACGCGGCTTGGGCAGTCCTTTACGCAACGTGCCCGCTGGATTAAGGGCTATTTGCAGGTTTTCAGCCGATACGGCTTCAAAATGCTGAAAAAAACCGTTGTGGATGGCAGTTTTGCCTGCTTCGATATGATTATGAACAACATTCCGTGCCTTGTCTTGACCTGTGTTTCAATCGTGTTTAACGCGATTATGGTCGCGGCGGGCATTGTGACGCGCACGCCGGATATGGGCGTTTGCGTGCTTTCCGTGTGCAGCGGTATTTTCGGTTCTATACTGACGCTGTGGTTCGTCGGCGGCATTACGTGCATCACGCAGAGAAAGCGCATCCGTGCATCGAAAAAAGCGATGTTCTTCGGTTGGCTGTTGTTCCCGCTGTTTATTTTCACCTATGCGATTGCAATGGTTTACGCGGTGTTTACGAACATTGAATGGAAGCCCATTCAGCACAAAGTGGCGCTTAGTGTGGAAGACCTGAACGACACTACCAAAAAATAGCACAAAATTGCACTCAAAAACAGGGCGTGATTTGCTATAATCTATATTTGCTTATAAACGGCACCTGTGATAAAATAGTAAGAGATTACTTTGTCACAAGTGCCGTTTTTTGCGGCAGTACAAATCCTGATTTTTCCCCAGAAGAAAGGAATGGTCACAAACATGGTCACACGCGTATTTGTGGAGAAAAGAAAGGGATTCGATGTTGAAGCACGCCACATGATGGCGGATCTTCGTCAGAATCTCGGCCTCAAGGCTATTGAGGACCTGCGTATTTTGAACCGCTATGATGTTTCCGGTCTTTCCGGCGAGGAGTTCGAGGCGGCAGCCCGCACGATCCTTTCCGAGCCGAATGTGGACAACGTGTACGACGAAAACTACAAGATCAGCAGCGAATATCACGTCTTCGCAACGGAGTTTTTGCCCGGTCAGTACGACCAGCGTGCGGATTCCGCTTCCCAGTGCGTACAGCTCTTGACGCAGGGCGAGCGCCCGCAGGTCGCTTATGCAAAAGTGATCGCCGTTAAGGGCGACCTTTCCGAAGAGGAAATGGAGAAGATTAAGAACTATATCGTGAACCCGGTCGAATCCCGTTTGGCATCGATGGAAAAGCCGGAGACGCTTGACATGAAGATCGATGTGCCGGCAGACGTTAAGCGCGTCACGGGCATGATCTCCTGGAGCGACGAGGAGCTTAGAAAATATTACGGCACCATGGGCTTTGCCATGACGTTTGAAGACCTCGCGTTCTGCCGCGATTATTTCCGCGACGAAGAGCACCGTGACCCGAGCGTGACGGAGCTGCGCGTGATTGATACCTACTGGAGCGACCACTGCCGCCACACCACATTCCTTACGCGTCTCAACAACATCGAGATCGAAAAGGGCAAGCTGAGCGGCGCCATCGAAAAGGCACTCGGCGAGTATTTTGCAGCCCGCGAAGAGCTGTATAAAGGCAAGGACAAGCCCGTTTCTCTCATGGACATGGCGGTCATCGGCGCGAAATACCTCAAAAAGCACGGCATGGTAGACGATCTGGACGAAAGCGACGAGATCAACGCCTGTTCCATTGAAGTGCCGGTCACGATCGACGGTAAGACCGAGCAGTGGCTCGTGCAGTTCAAGAATGAGACCCACAATCACCCGACGGAGATTGAGCCGTTCGGCGGCGCGGCAACATGCCTTGGCGGCGCGATCCGCGACCCGCTCTCCGGCAGAGCGTATGTTTATCAGGCAATGCGCGTTACCGGCAGCGGCGACCCGACTGTTCCGTTTAAGGATACGATGAAGGGTAAGCTGCCCACAAGAAAGATTACCACCGGCGCTGCGGCGGGCTATTCCTCCTACGGCAACCAGATCGGCCTTGCGACCGGTCAGGTCACGGAGCTTTATGACCCCGGTTATGTTGCAAAGCGCATGGAGATCGGCGCGGTCATCGGCGCATCTCCGAAAGCAAACGTCAAGCGCTTCGAGCCGAAGCCCGGCGATATCATTGTGCTGCTCGGCGGCGCAACGGGCCGTGACGGCTGCGGCGGCGCAACGGGTTCCTCCAAGGCGCATACGCTCGAATCCATCGAGGTTTGCGGCGCAGAGGTGCAGAAGGGCAACCCGCCGACCGAACGCAAAATTCAGCGTCTGTTCCGTGACCCGGAGGTTTCCACGCTCATCAAGCGCTGCAACGACTTCGGCGCGGGCGGCGTGTGCGTCGCCATCGGCGAGCTTGCACCGGGCCTTGAGATTGATTTGAACAAAGTCCCGAAGAAGTACGAGGGCCTCGACGGCACCGAGCTTGCGATTTCCGAATCGCAGGAGCGTATGGCAGTCGTGCTCGACCCGAAGGATGTGGAGAAATTCCGCGCCAAGGCGCAGGAGGAAAACCTCGACGCGCAGGTCGTGGCCATCGTCACCGAAGAGCCGAGACTCAAGATGGAGTGGCGCGGCGACCGCGTAGTCGACCTGAGCCGTGCATTCCTCGATACGAACGGTGTGACGCAGAACGCAGACGCATTCATCACCGCACCGGATGAAACGAAAAACTACCGCAACGCCGTACCGGCTTGCCTTGAAAACAAATCGCTGGACGAGGCGTTCGCAGAGAACCTCTCCCGCCTCGAAGTCTGCGGCCAGAAGGGCCTTTCCGAGCGTTTCGATGCTTCCATCGGTGCCGGCACCGTTTTGATGCCGTTTGCCGGTAAGTATCAGCTGACGCCGGAAGACGCCATGGTTGCGAAGATTCCGCTGCTCACGGGTGAGACCGATGACGCCACCGCTATGGCTTACGGCTATATTCCGGGTATTGCGCGCTTCTCGCCGTTCCATGGCGCAGCGTACGCCGTTGTGGAGAGTCTCTCGAAACTCGCAGCCGTCGGCGCAGATCCGATGAAGTCCCGCTTGACGTTCCAGGAGTACTTCGAGCGCCTGCACGATAAGCCGGAGCGCTGGGGCAAGCCTGCCGCAGCCCTGCTCGGCGCACTCACCGCGCAGCTGAACCTCGGTCTGCCGTCCATCGGCGGCAAGGACAGTATGTCCGGCTCCTTTGAAGACCTCGATGTCCCGCCGACGCTTGTCAGCTTTGCGGTGACGATGACGAAGGCCAGCAAGACGATCTCCGGCGCGCTCAAGAACGCCGGCAACTACGCCGTGCTGCTGCCGATTCCGGAGGACAAGGAAACCGAGCTCCCGAACTGGGAAGCTTTGAAGGCATACTACAAGAACGTGCTCGCAAAAATCGCGGACGGCTCTGTTCTTTCCGCACACGTCGTCAAGGAAGGCGGCGCAGCTGCTGCCGTTGCGAAGATGGCGTTCGGCAACAAGCTCGGCTTCAAGTTCGAGAAGACTGCCGAAAACGCAGAGCTGCTTTTTGCCCCGAAGGCTGGCGCACTCGTCGTGGAAGTTCCGGCAGATGCGCTTGAGAGCGTCAAGAATACATTCGACGCTGTTGTGCTCGGCACCGTTACCGATACGGCAAAGATTGAGCTGAACGGCAAAGCGCTCGACTTGGACGACCTCATTGAGACCTGGAACGGCAAGCTCGAAAAAATCTTCGCGAATAAAGCGGAGACCGTCGCCGTAGAATATGATGTGCCGCTCGATAACCACAAGTACACCGGCTCCCCGGTCATCCGTGTCGCAAAGCCGAAGGTATTCATCCCGGTATTCCCGGGCACCAACTGCGAGATCGACACGAAGCGTGCGTTTGAAAAGGCGGGCGCAGAGACCGAGATCCTTGTTGTGCAGAACCTCTGCGCAAAGGACATCGAATACACCATCGACCGCATGGAAAAGGCAATCCGTTCCTCCCAGATCATCATGATCCCGGGCGGCTTCTCCGGCGGCGACGAGCCGGAAGGTTCCGGCAAGTTCATCGCGACAACATTCCGCAATCCGAAAATCGCACAGGCGGTCACGGACTTGCTCGATACGCGCGACGGTCTTGTGCTCGGTATCTGCAACGGCTTCCAGGCGCTCATCAAGCTCGGTCTTGTCACCTACGGCAAGATCGTGGACCTCAAGGACGACGATCCGACCTTGACGTTTAACACGCTCGGCCGCCACGTTTCCCGCATGGTCTACACTCGCGTGACAAACACGAAGTCTCCGTGGCTCTCCGGCGTCAACGCAGGTGATGTCTTCGCCATCCCGGTCTCCCACGGTGAGGGCCGCTTTGTAGCGGATGACGCAGCGCTGAAAAAGCTCATCGAAAACGGCCAGATTGCCACGCAGTACACCACGCCGTGCGGCAAGGTGAGCGGCGACATCACATGGAACCCGAACGGCTCCGTGTGCGGCATTGAGGGCATCACAAGCCCGGACGGCCGCGTCTTCGGCAAGATGGGCCACAGCGAACGCAAGGGCGAAAACCTCTACTTTAACGTGCCGGGCGAAAAGGATCAGCAGATCTTTGAGAGCGGCGTGCGTTACTTCAAGTAATAAAAGGCAGAAACGCCTTATAAAATTCCGGTATGCGCGGGCAAAATGCTGCCCGCGCAGCCGCGTATAAGGACAATTTGGTTATGGACATTTTACAGAAAAGAACATGGGCGCAGATCGACCTCGACGCGGCGGCGCACAATTTTAAGGAAATTCGCCGCTATGTCGGCAACCGGTCGATGGTCTGCTGTGTGATTAAGGCGGATGCCTACGGGCACGGCGCGGTGCGCATGGCAGAGGAATACGAAGCCCTCGGCGCAGACTGGCTGGCGCTTTCCAACATTGAGGAAGCCTTGCAGGTGCGTCGTGCGGGCATCAAGCTGCCGCTGCTCGTGCTGGGCTATACCCCGGCGGAAGCCGCAGACGTGCTTGCCGAAAACGACATTGCGCAGTGCGCGTATTCTGCAGAATACTGCGCGGCGCTCTCCGAAAACGCCGTAAAAAGCGGCGTTAAGGTGAAGATTCACGTCAAGGTTGATACCGGCATGAGCCGCCTCGGATTCTATTTTCAGGACATTGAGCGCGACAAAGAGGCCGTAAGCGTTGTGGCAGAAGCGTGCCGCCGCCCGGGGCTTATCCCGGAGGGCATCTTCACGCATTTTGCCGTGGCAGATGGCGGCGAGAATGGCAAGGCATTTACCTTGAAGCAGTTCTCGTGCTTTATGGCGCTCATCGCGGAGCTTGAAAAGCAGGGCATCACGTTTAAAATTCACCACTGCGCGAACAGCGGTGCAATCCTCGATTACCCCGAGATGCACCTCGATATGGTGCGTGCGGGCGTGATTTTATACGGCATGGAACCGTCGCTCAGCGTGGAGCATCACGCGGATTTCCGCCCGGTGCTCAGCCTGCACTCCGTCATTTCGCACGTGAAGGAGATTGAGCCCGGATCGGACATCAGTTACGACCGCACATTCACCGCAAAGGAACGCATGCGCGTCGCGACCATTCCGGTCGGCTACGCGGACGGCTACTCCCGCAGGCTTTCGAACCGCGGCAGTGTGCTCATTCACGGTACGCGCTGCCCGATTTTAGGTAAAGTCTGCATGGACCAGTGCATGGTGGATGTTTCCGCCGTGCCGCAGGCGAAGGTAGGGGATACCGTAACGCTCATCGGTCGCGACGGCGAGGATGAGATCACCGCGGCGGAAATTGCCGGCATCATGGAGACAATCCACTACGAAGTGGTGTGCGACATCTCAAAGCGCGTCACACGCGTCTACATGAAAAACGGCAAAGAAGTCAGTGTTCTGGACTGTATTTTGGACAAATATTGATTGTAAAGCAGCGGCTTTTGGCTTCGTTCAGCCGAGTCGCTGCTTTAAATTTATAGTGATTTGAAAGGGTGAAAGTGATGGAAAAGCTTTTAAAGCTGCGCGATGAAATGAAAGAGGATTTGCTGCACGGTTCTATTTTCCCGTTCTGGGAGCAATATACCATCGATCATGAAAACGGCGGCTTTTACGGCGCCGTGACGGTCGATAAGGTTATTCACAAGGACGCGTCCAAGGGCCTCGTGCTGAATGCACGTTTGCTGTGGACATTTGCGGGCGCGTACCGCATTTTCGGCGACGAGAAGTATAAGGAGCTCGCCGACCGCGCGTTTAACTACATCGTTGAGCGCTTCTGGGACCACAAAAACGGCGGCGGTTTCTGGATGCTGCACGCAGACGGCTCTGTGGAAGACGACACGAAAATGACCTACGGCCAGGGCTTTTTGCTGTATGCGTTCTCCGAGTACGTCCGCGCAACGGGCAGCGAGGAAGCACGCAGATATGCCGATATGACGTATGATTACATCGAAAACGTGTGCAAAGAGGGCAACTATTACCTTGAAAACGCACGCGGCACGGGCAGCAGCAACGGCGCCATTACGGAGGCGGGCAACCTTTCCATGAACACGCACATCCACATTCTGGAGCCGATGACGTGCTACTTCCGTATTCGCCACGATGCCTGCGTGGAGGAGAGCCTTGTGAACCTCATCGAGATCACCGCACGCAGAATTTACGACACCGAGCACCACCATTTTGTCATGTTCTTCAACGATAAAATGGAGCCGCTGCCGGGCGAGGTTTCGTTCGGCCATGACATTGAGGGTTCCTGGCTGTTGACGGAAGCTGCCGAAGTGCTCGGAAAGTACGGCGCAGATAAACCAAAGAACAAATGGATGATGTATTAGCCGCTTTGCATCGTGACTATAATCCAAAAGACCCGATGTATGTAGGAATACTATACGGATTACTTTAAGAGCGAAGAAGAACAAGAGGACACAGAGGAAGAATAAGAACATACCCGCTCCCACCAAGAAGTATAATAACACTTGAAGTCTATTAGAAAATCCCTTATAATGAGCGTAGAAAGAATTAGACAAACTTAAATTTGTGGAGGTTGTTATGGTAAGAACAGCAACTATAAATGATGCAGAGCAATTAAACATCTTAAATGTTGAATTTAATGGTGAGAGCGACACAAGCATAGACAATATTAGAAATTCCCTTATGAATAATAAACAGGAAGTTGTTATCGTTGCTGATGAAGATGATATGTTAGTTGGATTTGTTTGTGTTCAGCTTAAAAAATCGTTCTGCTATGATGAATATATGCCTGAAATTACAGAAGTGTATGTTAAACCAGCATACAGAAAAAGAGGCTTAGCGAGTGAGATGATTACTTTTGCAGAGGCTTATTGTAGTAAGAATTATCCACTTGACAAATATGAACTTCTAACAGGACAAGAAAATCTTGTTGCACAAACTGTATATAATAAACTTGGATATGTAGATGATAATGAACTTCATTTATCAAAACAAGTGAGAAAATAAATACAGCCTAATTTGTCGAACAGTTGCTTTTTACAAGCAACTGTTCTTTTTGTTACCTAGAAAACCACTCGCTGGGCGAGTGGTTTGCAAGCGGCAAAAATTCCCCGGACGAGGAAAATTCGCACCTGCTGTGCGGCCCGTGGAAGTGCCCGTACCACAATGCCAGAGCCGCGTTTGAAATTTACGAGCGCTGCGAGGCACTGGAAAAGTAAACAGCAACAGCAAAGCCCTGCCGAGAAAATTCCCGGTAGGGCTTTTGTCATGCTTAAGTTAAATTTAATCGAACCCGTAGTTTTCCACACCCGAAAGCTCGGAGTGCGTTTTGGCATAGCTCTGCGCGGCGGTGCAAAAATCCTCCCAAGTTTTCTCCGGCGCACCGGGGGAAAGCGGATGCAGGCGCAAATTGCTGTCCTCACGCACGGCGGCATAAGCGTAATCACTGTAAATCAAAATGCCCGTCACATTGTCGAGCGGGTCGTAGCTTCGCGGCAACTCGTAAATGGTCTCCGTATCCGTCATTTCGAGCACCTCAAGGTCAAATACGTGCCTGTACTGCCCGGTGACGTACAGAGCGCTGAGGTCGGTGAACCCGTTTTCAAGAAAAACAGGGGAGTCGCCGTCAAAATAGAGCCGCAGCACGGAAACGTCGCCCTCTGTGCCGCCGAATTCGAGTGCGGGCACATTGACCTTGTGCGCTGCGCAGCCGGAAAGCAAGAGCAAAATACTGAGGAAAAAAACAGAGCGCTTATTCATACGTTGAAATCACACCTTTTTTATTTTTCAATAAAATATTAACATTTTAAAATTTATGCGTCAATAATAATTGTTGAAATTTTCAAGAAAAATGATGCGAACTTGAATTATTAACAAAACTAATAAGAATTTACAATGTGTACTCAATTTTAAGAATACAAAACGGCCGCTCTCCGAATACTCGAAAAGCGGTCGCTTGCTTATTTATTCAGTAATTCGTCAACCTCGACGGGTTCCAGCTCTTTTAATGCCGGGTGGTCGGTCAGCGTTTTCAGCATGCGCCAGCCGAAGTAATTTTCTTCCAAATTCTCCGGCACGGGACGGAAGCCGAAATCAAGATACAGTTTTGCGGCGACCCATGTGGTCGTCTGGGTGGGCACGAACAGCTCTTTGTAGCCGAGTGCCTGCAGGCGGTGCAGCGTATGGGCGATGAGCGGTCGGGAAAGCCCCTTGCCTTGCGCATCACGCCGCACGGAAACCCAGTGCAGCCAGCCGCCGGGCAGCTTTTCATCGAAAAACGCCGTTGCGGTCGCGACTTTCTTGCCATTCGGGTCGACGATGAAGAACATTCTGTCGGGCAGAACGTCTTCGTGTTTGCCGTAGTAGCGCTGCCATGCGTCCACGCCTTCCTCGAAGGTCGAAAACTCTTTTGCAGATTTTTCGATCTCGATCCACGTATCGCGGTCGCCGGGGGCATAGGTCGTGAACGAATACCCCGCGGGCAGATCGTAATGTGGAATTTCCGTTTCCGCCGGCATGGTCATGAACAGGTGGTAGTACTTCAAACGGCTGTCGTGGTTATCTAAATGTAAAGAAGCTAAGTCTTTCATAAGCTTAATGATAAATCAGGATTCATTTCTGCCGCAGCATTTCTTGTATTTTTTGCCGCTGCCGCACGGGCACGGGTCGTTTCTGCCGGGCTTTTTGCCGTTGTTGCGCACAGGCTGCTTGACGGCCGGCGTATCGGAGGACGTTGTGCCAGTCTCCTTGGCGACGGCTTCACGCTTCGGTGCTTCCGGCGTCTTCAGGCGCACAGTCAGAATCATGCGGGCGGTGTTTTCGCGGATCGTGTCGATCATCGCGTCAAACATGTCAAAGCCCTCTTCGCGGTATGCAATGACCGGGTCTTGCTGGCCGTAGGCGCGCAGACGGATACCCTTCTGGAGCTCATCCATCGCATCAATGTGATCCATCCACTGCGTATCGACGTTCTTCAGCAGCACCACGCGCTCCACTTCACGCATGATCGGCGGGGTGAACGCCTTTTCACGCAGGTCGTAAAGCTTGTGTGCACGCTCCTTGAGAAAATCGATGACCGTTTGCTGCTCGAGATCCTCAAACGCCTGACCCTCATAGTGCAGCTCATCCGGATTGACCATCCAGCCGAGGTAGTGGTCGCGCAGACCGCGGAGATCCCAGTCGTCGTGCAGGGTGTTCTCCGGCAAGAAGCGCTTGACGTTCGCTTCGATGGCCTGATCGATCATGGACATAATCTGCGGCTTCACGTTGTCGCCGTTCAGCACACGGTCACGCTGCTCATAGATGATCTCGCGCTGGCGGTTCATCACGTCGTCATACTGCAGAACGTTCTTGCGAATGGCAAAGTTTCTGCCCTCGACCTTCTTCTGTGCGTTTTCGATGGTGTTGGAGAGGATAGACGCTTCGATCGGCATGTCCTCGTCCACATTCAGGCGGTCCATAATGGTTTGGATGCGGTCGCCGCCGAACAGACGCATGAGGTCGTCTTCAAGAGAGATGTAGAAGCGGCTCTTACCGGGATCGCCCTGACGGCCCGCACGGCCGCGCAGCTGGTTATCGATACGGCGAGATTCGTGGCGCTCCGTGCCGATGATGTACAGGCCGCCGAGCTTGCGAACTTCCTCTGCCTCCGGCGCAATCTCCGCTTTGTATTTTTTGTTGAGCTCCGCAAATGTCTTGCGGGCATTCAAAATCTCTTCATCGTCCGTGTAGCCGTAGGCGGAAGCCTCGCCGATGAGCTCCTCGGAGAACTGCATGCGGCGCATTTCGGCACGCGCCATGAACTCTGCGTTACCGCCGAGCAGAATATCCGTACCACGGCCGGCCATGTTCGTTGCGATGGTCACGGCGCCCTTACGGCCTGCCTGTGCGACGATTTCGGCTTCTTTTTCATGGTACTTTGCGTTCAGCACTTCGTGCTTGATGCCGCGGCGCTTCAGCATGGCGCTGAGCTGCTCGGATTTTTCAATCGTGATGGTACCGACCAGCACCGGCTGGCCTTTTTCGTGGTGCTCGATGATGTCGTTGATAACGGCATTGAACTTGCCCTTTTCGGTCTTGTAAACAACGTCCGGGCAGTCTTCACGAATCATCGGCTTGTTTGTCGGAATCTCTACAACGTCCAGTTTGTAAATTTCGCTGAACTCGGATTCCTCGGTCATGGCCGTGCCGGTCATGCCGGAGAGCTTGTTGTAAAGACGGAAGAAATTCTGGAACGTGATGGTTGCAAGCGTTTTGCTTTCGCGCGCGATTTTCACGCCTTCCTTCGCTTCAATGGCCTGGTGCAGACCTTCGTTGTAGCGTCTGCCGTACATCAGACGGCCGGTGAATTCATCAACGATGATAACTTCGCCGTCGCGCACGACGTAATCAATATCGCGCTGCATGATGCCGTTCGCCTTGATCGCCTGATTGATGTGGTGCTGAATGGTGATGTTGTCCGGGTCCGTGAGGTTTTCCAAGCTGAAGAACTGCTCGGCTTTTTTTACGCCGCGCTTGGTGAGCGTTGCGGTCTTCTGCTTTTCGTTGATGATATAATCGTAATCCTCGTAGATCTCGTCATTGTCTTCCTTTTCGTTCGTCTCCGCCACGCGGATGGGGCGCAGCGTTTTGGCAAAGCGGTCGGCGACGTTGTAAAGCTCCGTGGACTGCTCGCCCTGGCCGGAAATGATGAGCGGGGTACGCGCCTCATCGATGAGGATGGAGTCCACCTCGTCCACGATGGCGAAGTTATGGCCGCGCTGCACCTTGCGCTCCTTGTAGGTGACCATGTTGTCACGCAGGTAGTCAAAGCCGATCTCATTGTTCGTTGCGTATGTGATGTCGCAGGCGTAGGCTTTTTTCTTTTCGTCCGGCTCCATGCCGGGAATGGCAAGGCCTACGGTGAGGCCGAGGTAGTTGAACACACGCGCCATCATTTCGCCCTGATATTTTGCAAGGTAATCGTTGACGGTGACGATGTGCACACCCTTGCCGCTTAAAGCGTTGAGGTACGCCGGGAGGGCAGCGGTGAACGTCTTGCCTTCGCCGGTCTTCATCTCGGCGATGCGACCCTGATGCAAAATGATGCCGCCGATAATCTGTACCGGGAACGGCTTGATGGAGAGCACGCGCCACATGGCTTCGCGGCACGTTGCAAACGCTTCGGGCAGGATGTCGTCAAGGGAAGAGCCGAGGGAGAGGCGCTCTTTCAACACGGCGGTCTGGCCCTTCAGCTCCTCATCTGTCATTTTTGTGTATTTGTCATCGAGCGCGAGCACCGCTTGCTTAAGCGGTTCAATGCGCTTTAATTCTTTCTTGCTGTAGCTGCCGAACAGCTTTGTGAGTAGGTTCATGGTTCGGGAACACTTTCCTTTCTTTCGCGCGGATTCCCCGCGCGCGGCATATAAATCAGTATAGCATGGAACAGCATAAAAAAGCAAGCGATAGGGGCATATTCATGAAAACTTTATAGGTGATCAAAAAGAAGCGCATTTTAAAACGCAAAAACGGCAGTGCAATTCGAGAAAAACAGCAAAATACAGGATAGCCTTAGCCGAAATGCACAAAAAACTCTTTTTTTCCAAATCATAAACAGCTTATGAACAGAATGTGACTTTTTATTCGGTTTTCTCTTGATTTTCGCAAAATTAGAGGCTATACTATAGGTAACAATTCCTGTTTTTCCGATGTGTGCAAACCATAACTGGTCAAAAAAACGAAGAACAGGAAATTCTTTAATTTATAGGAGAGTGAACATCCTTGGACAAATTCTTCAAAATTTCCGAGCGTGGCTCGAACGTCCGCACAGAGATCATTGCCGGTCTCACGACGTTCTTCGCGATGGCTTACATCGTAGTCACGAACCCGAACCAGATTGTTAGCTTCAACCATCTGGCTCCGGATGCCGACCCGGCCTTCCAGCAGATTTGGAACGCTGTGTATGTCGCATCCATTCTGGCAGCAATCATCGGTACGCTGCTGATGGCTCTGTATGCGAAGATGCCGTTTGCACAGGCTTGCGGCATGGGTCTGAACTCCTTCTTCTTCGTATCCTTCATTCTGCCGGAAATCATCTCCGGCGGCGACGTCATCAAGGGCTACCATGCAGGCCTCGTCATCATTCTGGTTTCCGGTATTGTCTTCCTGCTGTTCTCTGTCACGGGTCTCCGCGTCAAGGTTGCAAAGGCTCTTCCGGACTGCCTCAAGAAAGCAATCCCGGCCGGTATCGGTCTGTTCATCGCTTTCCTCGGCTTCCAGAATGTCGGCATCATCCAGACTAACCAGTACACGCTCGTTCAGTTCGTCGATATCCACGGCGCACTGAAGGCAGGCGCATTCTTTGCGGATGTTGAAGGTGCAAAGGCATTTATGCCGGCTATCCTCGCATTCCTCGGTCTGCTCGCCATTGCAATTCTTGAAAAGCACAACGTCAAGGGCGGCGTGCTTATCAGCATCGCAGGCATTTCCGTTCTGTACTATCTTCTTTCCGGCACGACCCCGACCTTCGACATGAGCCAGATCGGCCAGACCTTTAAGGATTTCGGCTCCATCGGCATCACCGGTGTGTTCCAGGCTGACGCTTGGAAGCGTGCGTTCACAGGCTCTGAGCTCGGCGGCATCTTCTCCGCAATCATGCTCATCGTTACGTTCTGCCTCGTCGATATGTTCGACACCATCGGCACCCTGTACGGCACCGCTTCTCAGGCAAACATGCTGGACAAGAACGGCGATCCGATCAACGTTAACCAGTGCATGACCAGCGACTCCGTTGCAACGGTTGCGGGCGCTGTTTGCGGTACTTCCACCTGCACCACGTTCGTTGAGTCCGCTGCTGGCGTTGGCGCCGGCGGCAGAACCGGCCTTACGAGCCTTGTTGTTGCAATTTGCTTCGCGGTTTGCCTGTTCCTCAGCCCGGTCGCTTCTCTTGTTCCGACCTGCGCTACGGCTCCGGCACTCATCTATGTCGGCGTTCTGATGATGAAGGGCTTCGCAAAGGTCGATATGTCCGACCTGCGCAGCGCGGTTCCGGCGTTCCTCGCTCTCATCATGATGCCGCTGACCTACTCTATCTCCAACGGTATCGGTATCGGCGCGATCGCTTATGTGCTCATCACGCTCTTCACCGGTAAGTACAAGAAGAACGACATCGGTATCACCATTATCGCTGCGCTCTTCGTCATTAAGTTTGTCTTTGTTACGATGTAATTCGTACATAAAACGAACTTTAGCTTGAGATAACATAAGAGGCGCTCGCTTGTGATTTTTCACGGCGGGTGCCTTTTTTCGTTTTATTGCGCGGTTTTGTCCTGCTATACTTTGGGCATATCGAAAGAGTAAAAGGAGCAGGCGATGAAACAGGCGGATAGTTTGCTTTTAAACGCGTTGAAAGCAGCGATACATAACGAAAAAGCGGCGCTCGGTGTGCTGCCGCAGGAAACACAGACGGAGCTTTTGCGCCAGGCGGTGCGCCACGGCGTGCTGCCGCTTGTTCTTGATGCGTGCGGCAAGGCACTGAAAGCTGCGCGTCAAATGGCGTTTTGCCAAACGGCAGAGCAGATTTTGAAAACGCAGGTATTTTTACAGCTTTACAGCAAGCTGCGCGAAATGAAATTGCATCCGCTCGTGCTGAAAGGCCCGGTGTGCGCTGCGCTGTACCCGAAGCCGGAGTTGCGGCTGTTCTCGGATGTCGATTTACTGGCGGTTTCGGGTGAATTTGACCGCACACGCAATGCCTTATTGCGGCTCGGCTGCCGCACAGCAGGGGAGAGTGTCGATCCGCTTGAACAGACATTTTACCTGCCCGGCAGTCCGCTCGTTTTAGAACTGCACGGCGCGGCGTTCCCGGAAAACGATGCGTACGGGCACATGAAAGCCTTTTTTGCGCATGAAAGGCTGCGCACGGAAACCGTTTCCGTGCAGGGCGAAGAAATTTATACGCTCGGCGCGAACGAGACGTTTTTGTACCTTTTGTGCCACAGCTTAAAGCACTTTCTGCACGGCGGGTGCGGCATCCGCGCGGTGTGTGATTTGCTGTTGTTTGCCGAAAAGCATGAAAAGGAGCTTGACAAACTGTATTTGCGCCGCTGCTGCGAAAAGCTTTCGGCACTCGAATTTTTGACGGCGCTCTTTGAAATCGGCGAGAAATATCTCGGCTTTGAGAAAACGGAAAGCTTAGCGCTGCTTCGTGTGCACCCTGCGCCGGATGAAACTGCGCTTTTAGAGGATATTTTGGCAGGCGGCGTGCACGGTGCGGCAGAAAAGAGCCGCTTGCACAGTGCGAACATGACGCTGCACGCGGCGGCTGTGCAGAATACAGGAAAACGCGAGCGCTTTTCCGTACTGCGTGCGGCGTTCCCCTCTGCAAAAGCGCTGCATTGCGCGCCGCATAGCTTGCCTGCCGCATGGGGAAGGCGTCTTATACGCTACGGTAAGGAAAACATTCAAAACCGTACGAGTCTTAGAAAAAGTGTCGAGATCGGCAAGCGGCGTGTGGCGCTCCTCAAAACATATCACCTCATAAAATAAGCCGGCGGCTGCGCCCAGCTCGGGTACAGCCGCCGGTGCTTTATTTTTGATTAACGGATGCGGAACGTCTTGATCTCATACGGCTTGATGGTGAATTTGAATGTACCGCCTTCGACCGGGACATCCGTGAGCGCATTCTCCTGCAAGTCACACTCCGTAACGGAAGCGATGGGGCGGTTCCAATGCAGTTTTGTCGTTGTGCGGGCGTTTTCACATTCGTACAGACGCACGATCACGCCGTCGCCGTCTTCCGCCTGCTTGACGGTTTCCAAAATGACGTTTTTGGCGTCCACACTCGCGAGAGAGTACGCTTCGCCTGCTATGCCGCCTGCGGTGGCGCGCACAGGCTGATTCAGGAAGTACGCCTGCGCTACGGTCTCCGCGCTGCGCCATGTTTCGGCGTGTGGGTAGAGCGCGTAGGTGAATACGTGCATCTCCTGATCGGCGACAGGGTTCGGCTCTGTGCCGGATTTGATGAGCGTCAACGCCATTTCGCCGTTGTGCACGGAGTGACCGTATTTGCAGTCGTTTAACAGGCTGATGCCGTAGTGACCCTCGGAAACATCGATCCACTTTTGGCCGCAGCTCTCAAAGCGTGCCTGATCCCAGCTCGTGTTCTGATGTGTTTTGCGCGTCACGTTGCCGAACTGAATCTCAAATGTTGCTTCGTCCGTGTGTACGTCCATCGGGAAGTGGGCTTTCAGGAGGTGCTGGTGCTCTTTCCAGTCGACCGTCGTCTCAAAGTCGATGCGCGGGCACGCGGCGTAGAAGTGAATTTTCTGGCAGATGACCGAACGGCTGACCTTGCGCTCAATCTCGAGAGTTGCGCGCACGGGGCCGCGTTCCGTCCATTCCATGCGCTGCACGTCGGTGACGTCCCAGAATTTCTCCGTATAGTAGCAGTCGATGTCCCAGTTGTCGTAGTGCATCGGCTTGTCCTCGTACATGCGCATCAGGTTCGCATATTTGCCGGGCTGCACGGTCTCGCGGTCGTTTTTGCGGTCATAAAGGCGCGTGATGAGCCCGCTTTCATCAAATTCAACCGTGTAGAACGGCGTCGTGATCGTGCTGCCGTCAATGTGCAGCGTGTTTTCAAAGCTGCCTGCTTCGACCGGCGCAAAGCACTTGTAGCCCTTCGGCGGCAAGTCGGGCAGGAACGCCACAGCACCGTTTTCGGTCTGCTGCACGGGATAAGTATTTTTGCCGTCGGAAAGTGCATTTGCGGTGCAATTTTCAAGTACAACGATATCGCTGCGCGTTTTACCCGTCGTATTGAACACCGTGATGCCTTCTCCCTGCGGCGCAAGCACCTGCATGCGGTCGGCAGAAAGCGCAGAGATCGTCTCCGCCATCGCATCGTATTCCTTTTTCGTCTGCTCGTAGACCTCGTGAATGGCGGTGCCGGGCAGAATATCATGGAATTGATTCAAAAGCGTATTTTTCCACAAGCTGTCGAGCGCTTCCACGGGGTAGGGGAGCTGCGGTGCTGCCAGTACGCTCAAAAGCTCCAAGTCCATGAGTCCCAGCTCTGTTTTGCGGTTGCCGCGCTTGTTGCGCGCCATGGAGGTGTACGTGCCGCGGTGATACTCGAGGTAGAGCTCGCCCTCCCACGTGGGCAGACGGTTGCTGTCTTTTACGCGCTCGTTCAGCTCGTCAAAATATTGCCGCGCGAAGACCTGCCGCACCTTCGGGATGCCCAAAACGCCTTTTTCCATGCGTTTGCTCGTCTCCAGCATATCGCGGGTCGGGCCGCCGCCGCCGTCACCGTAGCCGTAAGCGATGAGAATATCGTTGTTGATGTCTTTGTTTTGGTAGCGTTCCCAGCCGCCCATAATGGCATCCGGGTGCAGCATGCCGTTGTAGGTGGTGAAGAAGTTCTGCACGTTTTGGCCGATGCTGAGCGTGGTGATGAAATGCGTCAGCACTTCGCTGCCGTCAATGCCGCGCCACTCAAATGTATCGAACGGCACTTCGTTGAACTGGTTCCACGAAAGCTTCGTCGTCATAAAGTAATCGATGCCGCTCTTTTTCATGATCTGCGGCAGCGCGCCGGAGTAGCCGAACACATCCGGCAGCCACAAAATGCGGTTATCCACGCCGAATTCCTCGCGGAAGAAGCGCTTGCCGTGAATGAACTGGCGCACAAGGCTTTCGCCGCTCGTCAGGTTGCAGTCGGCTTCCAGCCACATGCCGCCCTCCGGCTCCCAACGCTTTTCCTTCACGCGCTCTTTCAGGCGCGCATACAGCTCCGGATAACGCTCTTTTAAGAAATAATAAAGCTGCGGCTGACTGGACATGAAGTGATAATTCGGGTATTCATCCATAAGCTTCAAAACCGTTGCAAAGCTGCGCGCGGTCTTTTCACGCGTCTGGGCGACCGTCCACAGCCATGCCACGTCGATGTGCGTGTGGCCGATGCAGCTCGCAATCACGTCGTCGTGTCCCGCAAGGTCGGTGTAGACCGCTTTTTTTAGATATGCGGAAGCCGCGCGCACGGAAGCGTAAAATTCCTCGCTGTATGGCGTGCGCAGGTCGAGCAGGTTTATGCCTTCGTTCAGCGCGTTTTCCAGCAGCATGCGGTTTCGGTCTTCCTTTTCCATGCGCGAAAACGCCTCGACCGGCACTTTCAAGTCATAATACAGCGCTTCAATCTCCGGGTCAATCTCCTGAATTTCCATAAAGAGATTGAATTCGTTGTGGATGGTGCCGGTGTACGCTTGCAAGTCGAACACAAGCTTTTCGCCGGAAATCGCTTTCGGGGAAAGCAGCACGTCACGGTGATTCATGTCCATGCCCTGCACGGGCACGTTGTTCACAAACAGCAAAAACTGCGGGTTTTTGCCGTCGTCCCCTTCGATCTGCGTGCGCACATTCAGCCACATTGCCTTGCCGTTAAGCGCTTTCGGCACGGTGAATTCCGTGCGGAACCAATAGTGCTCGTCCGGGCCGTACCAGTGCATGGTGCGGCTGTCAAACGACGTCCACGGCGGCGTAGCGGCATCTGCTGCTTCGGGGCGGATATACGTGCCCTTTTTGCAGATAAGGTCGGTCAGCGGAATGCGCTGCACGATGCGCAGACGGTAAAGCTCATCACAAATGCGCTCCACACGTTTAGCGAGATACCTCATAGTTGCAACTCCTTTTCTATAGCGGTTTGGGGGTTCGTAAAGACTGGTGTTTTTGACTTGATTTTAGCATAATAAGGTACGGAAAACAAGATAAAACGCACAGATTCTTCCGGCTTTTTACACATTGGAATTGTCTTTACGCACACGTCGCGTCGAAAATGCAGAAAAACAAGTTATTTATGCACAGAACACAAAAAATAATTGAAAATCAGCGGAAAGTACGCTATACTAAATCTATAAAGCAGAGCGTATTTTGAGAAAAGCAACGGTGGCTCAGCCCCGAAAAACAGCGGTTTTGGAGTGCCGTATTCAAATCACATCACATAGAAAACAGAGGAAAAAATATGCGAAAAAAGGCTTGGATCCTTTTGCTTTTTGCCACGCTTATGGCGCTGCTTTGCGCATGCAGCGATACGGCACAGCAACCGGAGACGGAAAAACCGAAAATACGTATCGGCGGCACAACGTATGCGCCGTATTTTTACCGCAATATCGGCGGCCACTATACCGGCATCGACGTGGAGATTGCCGAGGAAGCCTGTGCGCGTATCGGGTATGAGCCGATCTTCGTGGAGCTCGATATCGACAAGGGCTTTGAGCTTTTGAATGAAGACTATGTGGATTGCCTTTGGTGTTGCCTGACGATGGAAGGCAACGAAGATAAGTTTATTTGGGCAGGGCCGTATATGTACACGCAGCGCGTGGTCGTGGTGCCGGCGGACAGCGAGATTGAAACACTTGAAGACCTTGCCGGAAAGTGCGTGGCGGTGCAGGCCGGCTCTATAAGCGAGGAGATCATTTTAAAAGGGCTGAACCCGAATTTGCCGGAGATTACGGACCTTTCCACATTCAGCACGATGGGCGAGGTGTTTACTTCGCTGCGCAAGGGCTATGCGGATGCGGCCATCGGGCATGAAAGCTCGCTGAGATTATATACGGACGAATACCCGGACGGCTACCGCTACCTCAACATGAACATGTACAGCGACGCCGTGGGCGTGGCATTTAAACCGGACGGCGATGCAGTACTGGCGGAAAAGCTGACGCAGACGCTGCTTGAAATGCGCGAAGACGGCACAATGGCCGCTATTGTGAAAAAATATGGGTTAGATGCCGAAAAAAATGTGAACGGAGGTACCGAATGATGCCGAAGTTCAAGGGAAAAACAAAACCGAAGCTCCATAAGCCGAGCATGGAAACGGTCATGCGGTGGATGATCACGCTTCTTCTCGGCTTTGTTGTGCTGCTGCCGGTATTTGCAGGCGTAACACAGTATGAACAGAACAAGGCGAAAGCGGATGTTGAGGACGTACTCGCTTTTATGCAGACGAACTGCCGTAAGTACGACAACTACCGCTTGGCCAATACCACCGAAGCGCTGCAGGATATTTTGACCAAAGTCAAAACACTGACGGCGTACCGTTACGAAGAGGAAGATGCGCTTTTAAACGAAAATCGCTTACAGCACTATGCGAAATTTCAGTATTTGACCGGCATTTTTGTTTTGGATGAAAATTTCTCCGTGCTGGCTCATTACGACAAAGCGGGCAAGGATGAAAGTCTGCTGCTCAGCCAGATAATAGGGGACAAAAATGCGGCGGATATTTTGCACTATCCGCAGAAAACCTATGCCGACCAGATCTGTATAAACGACAATACGTATAACTACGCCATTTCCGCACGGCAGGATAAACCGGGCCTCGTTATTTGCTATACGGATGTCACGCGCTTTCAAAACGATAAAAATGAGCTTTCTCTCTCCAATATGCTGGATGCTGAAATGTTCCGGCAGGATGTGACCGTCGTCATCACGGACGGCATGCGCGTTATCAGCACGAATTGCGAGCAGCTGGAGAACACGCTTGTGCAGTATTATCCTATTGCTGACGTGCTCGTTGGAGGGGAGCAACTTACACCGGACACATTGCTGCAATTAAAAAACGACAGCGGCACATGGTACGGTATGTTCACCCAGTACAGAGATTATTATTTGTATGCCTTTTTCCCGAGTCGCGTAGTCTACGCAAGTCGCCGCGGTTGGATGCTGCTGTTTACGGCAATCTACCTGTTTTGCGGCATGGGGTACCTTATTTGGCGGCAGTACAGTAAAAAGCGCCGCTTACTGCGTATGGAAAAGGAATATCACCTTGTCAGCGCCATTTCGAGCATCTACCTGTCAAACCTGCTCATTCACCCGCAGGATGATACATGGGAGCCCATTGTGCAGAGTGAGCGCATGAAAGCAATCACAAACGGTGTTTTAAGCGCAAAAGCCATGCTGGAAAAGTTTAACACCGAGTGCGTAGCCGAGGCGTACCGGGAGGAATTCCGTGCGTTTACGGACCTCGATACCGCTCAGCAGCGCTTAGAGGGCAAGGCTTTTGACGGCTTCACAATGGAAAATGTGGAGGGCAAGTGGTACCAGCTGCTTCTTGTGCCGCAGCGCCGCTTTACGCACCGGGAAAAGCCGAGCTCACTCATGCTTTTGTTCCGCGATGTTTCGAAGCAAAAGGAGCGCGATATGGAATATCAGGAAAACCTGCGCCGCGCAGCAGAGGAAGCTACCCTTGCAAACGCCGCCAAAACGGATTTCCTGCGCCGCATGAGCCATGACATCCGCACGCCGATCAACGGCATCCGCGGCATGGTACAGATTGCCGACCGTTTCCCGAATGACGCGAAAAAGCAGGCGGAATGCCGCGCAAAGATTATGCGGTCTTCGGATTTTCTTTTAGAGCTTGTAAACGATGTGCTCGATATGAGCAAGCTGGAATCCGGCGAAATGCAGCTTGAGGAAGTGCCGTTCAATTTGAACGAGCTGCTGCACGATGTGGGCACGCTGCTCTCCACGCAAGCGCAGGCGCGCGGTATTACGTGTACCCTCACAATGGAAGATAAGCGCGAAAAGCATGTCATCGGCAGCCCGCTGCATTTAAGACGGATCTTTCAAAACATCGGCGGCAACGCCATCAAGTATGGCAGAGCCGGCGGCTATGTACATGCTACGTGCAGCATCGTTTCACAAACAGAGAACACCGTTCGCTACCGCTTTATCTGTGAAGATAACGGCTGCGGCATGAGCGAAGAATTTCAAAAGCATATGTTTGAGCCATTCTCGCAGGAAAATTCCGGTGCACGCACTACGTATCAGGGTACGGGGCTCGGCCTTTCCATCGTGAAAAAACTCGTCGATGCCATGGGCGGCACCGTCACCGTGGTCAGCGAAAAGGGCGTGGGCACCACATTCATCACGGAGATTCCGCTGAAGCTCGACCCCGCGGCGTCTGATGCCGAAAAGCCGGAGGAAGAAATCGATACCACCGTGTTCCGCGGGCTGCATGTGCTGCTTGTGGAGGATAACGAAGTGAACATGGAGATTGCGGCGTTCCTGCTTGAGGACAGCGGCGCCGAGGTCACAAAAGCATGGAACGGCGCAGAGGGCCTGGAGAAATTCAACGCCTCGGCCCCGGGTACGTATGATCTCATCTTAATGGACATCATGATGCCCGTGATGAATGGTTTGGAGGCGGCAGAGAAAATCCGCGCGCTCGACCGCCCGGATTCAGAGACCGTACCGATCTTCGCCATGACGGCAAACGCGTTTTCCGACGACGCCGCCCGCAGCCGCAAAGCCGGTATGAACGAGCACCTCACAAAGCCGCTCGACCTTGAAAAGATCACAAAAGCGGTGCGCAAATATTGTAAGAAAAACAACCGGTAAAAGCCATAAAACGGCGGTGTGCCTGTAAAAGCGGTTGCGCCGCCGTCTTTTTATGAGCTGCGGTGTGCCTGCTCCAATCAAAAGCACCACTGTGCAGAAACTTCACAAAATGATTCTGGAAATAGAATATATTCCTGTGGGAATTTTCTCCACGAGAAGGTTGAAATCATAGTGTTGATATGATAAAATAATAGCGCAAATTTTGCAATTTTGCCGTTTTATGCAGAAAAAGAGAATTTCAGACGCGGCTTTCGCATTTTAAGCATATAAAATCGCTCGATTATGCGAAAAGCAGCATAAATATACGAAATACGAAGCTCGGTTTAGAAAGGGAGGACGTTCCATGGCTTATATGCGACTTGGCGATCTGCTGATCGCGGCTGGTGCCATTACGCAGGAGCAGCTTGAAGAAGCGCTGACCATTCAAAAGCAGACAAAAGAGCGTCTCGGCGATGTTCTGATCGAAAATAATATCATCACGGAGCGGCAGCTCATTGAAGCACTGCAAATGCAGCTCGGTGTCGATTTCATCGATTTAACGGCGATCTCCATTCCGTTGGAGCTCGCCAAATTTGTGCCGCGCGCCATCGCGAAAAAATACAACGTGGTGCCGGTAAAGCTTGTAAAAGACGAGCTCTTTGTCGCCATGAGCGATCCGCTGAACTTCGTTGCGCAGGAAGAGATTAAGGCCGCTTCGCATAAGCGCGTTGTGCCGATGATCTCCACGCGCCGCGCGACCGAGCAGGCCATCGGCACATTGTACGGCAGCGAAGGCACGGCCCGCGCCATTGAAGAAATGAAGCGCGAGGTCGGCACATCCACACCGGATATCGTACCGGTGCAGATGAACCAGACGGATGCCGGCAACGCGTCTGCCGCGCCAACGATCCGCTTTGTAAACTCCGTCATTGAGCGCGCCTTTTTGGAGCGCGCGAGCGACATTCACCTTGAGCCGCAGGAGGGCGAAATGGTGGTGCGCATGCGTATCGACGGCATTTTGAGAAAGATTTTGACCGTGCCCGCAAATTTGCAGAGCAACGTTATTTCCCGCCTGAAGATCATGGGCGGCATGAATATTTCCGAGCGTAAGATCCCGCAGGACGGCCGTGCCATGGTGCAGGTGCGTCACCACGAGATCGACCTGCGTATCTCGTCCATGCCGACGATCTACGGCGAAAAGATTGTTTTGCGTTTGCTCGATAAATCCGGGCATACGATCACGAAGCAGTCCATCGGCCTTGAGGGCACAGACCTGCAAAAGTATGATGCGCTGCTCAAAAACAGCAGCGGCGTGATTTTGATTGTGGGCCCGACCGGTTCTGGTAAATCCACGACGATGTGCGCCATGCTGCAGGAGCTTGCAAATGAGGAAACGAACCTCATGACGCTGGAGGATCCGGTGGAATACAACATTCCGGGCGTTAACCAGTGCCAGATCAACGAAAAGACCGGCATGACGTTTGCGACAGGACTGCGCGCCATCTTGCGTCAGGACCCGGATGTCATTTCCGTCGGTGAGATTCGCGACGGAGAGACGGGCGCCATTGCCATTCGTGCTGCTATTACGGGCCATTTGGTGCTTTCTACTTTGCATACGAACGACGCTGTTTCCGCCATCGACCGCCTGGTCGATATCGGCGTGGAGCCGTACCTCATTTCCAGCGCGCTGCGCGGCGTCATCTCCCAACGCCTTGTGCGCAAGGTCTGCCCGCACTGCAAGAAGGCGTATAGGCCGGAGGCGGAGGAGCTTGCCATGCTCGGCCTGCCGGAGGACGCCAACGTGCAGTTCTACCGCGGCGAGGGCTGTCAGGAGTGCTACCACACCGGCTACAAGGGCCGCCGTGCCGTCTTTGAAATCTTCATGCTCAACGGGCGCATTCGCCGCATGGTTACGGAAGGCGCAAAGTACGATGCGCTTTTAAGGGCAGCAGAGGAGACGAACTTTGTCACGATGCGCGAAAATTGCCGTAACCTTGTTTTGCGCGGCGAGATCAGCGCAGCGGAAGCCGCGCGCGCCATCAATTCCACAGCGGATTGACATTCTGCTGAAAATCTGTTGAAAACTTGCTCATAACTTTCGGAAAGGACGCAGTCGCCGCGCTTCGGCGATGGTTTTAATATGCTTGAAATCAGCGAGATCATCGCGCAGGCGCAGCAAAAAGGCGCTTCCGATATTCATATTGTCACCGGCCTGCCGGTGAAATGCCGCATAGACGGCAAGGTGCAGAACCTCACGGAGAAAGTCCTCACGTGGGAAGACTGCGAATACTACGCAAAATGCCTTGCGGGCGACCTTTTCCACGAGATCGAATGCATCGGCGAGCTTGATTTGGCACGGACGTTTCCGTGCGGAGCGCGAACCAGAATCAACCTGTTCCGCCAGCAGGGGGCGGTTTCGGCGGCGATCCGTATTTTGGCGGATACCATCCCGGAGATCGAGGCGCTGAATTTGCCGCCGGTCGTTTCCGAATTCCCGGAGTACCGCAGCGGCATCATTTTAGTCACGGGTGAAACGGGTTCCGGCAAATCCACGACGTTGGCGGCGATTTTAAATCGCATCAACCATACGCGGCGCAGCCACATCATCACGCTGGAAGACCCGATCGAGTACATCTACGAGCCGGATCAGTGCATCATTAACCAGCGCGAGATCGGCAAAGACACCAGAAGCTACGCAGACGGCCTGCGGTCTATCCTGCGTGAGGACCCGGACGTTATCCTCATCGGCGAGATGCGCGACCTCAATACCATTGAGACCGCATTGACGGCGGCGGAAACGGGCCACTTGGTCTTCGCCACCCTGCACACAAACTCCGCAGCGGATTCCGTTGACCGCATGGTGAACGTGTTCCCGGAGGGGCAGCAGCGTCAGATTCGATTGCAGCTTTCCACTACGTTGCGTGCGGTGCTTTCGCAGCAGCTGTTGCCGAAGCGCGCAGGCGGCCGGGCGGCGGCGTGCGAAGTCATGATGGTGAACAGCGCCATCAAAAATTTAATCCGCGAGGGCAAGACCCCGCAGATTGACAGCTTCATTACCATGAACGCGCAGGACGGCAGCATTACGATGGATAATGCCCTGCTGAAAATGGTGCGCGAGGGCACCGTAACGTATGAAACGGCGCTCGGCTACGCCAGAGACCGAGAAGCGTTTTCCAAGGGAAGACGCGGCTAAATTTAGGAAGAAAGCGAGGGAGCGGGCTTGACGACCTATAAATACAAAGGGCTTTCCCCGGACGGCGCAAAGCTTTCCGGCGTCATCAAAGCGTATAACGAGTTTGAAGCGGTCGCGCAGCTGCGCGAGACCTGCTCCGTCATCACCAAAATAGAAGAAGTCAAAGAGACGCAGAGCTGGAACAAACAGATCGGCACGAAGAAAATCAAAGACAAGGAGCTTGCCATCATTTGCTCGCAGTTCGCCATCATTTTGACTTCCGGTCTGCCCATTGTGCGCTGCGTGGAGATGGTTGCGGCACAGGCGCGCACCAAAGAACTGCAAAAAATGCTGAAAAAGGTCGCGGAGGACGTCTCCGGCGGTTACAGCCTTGCGCAAAGCTTTGAAAACAACGCTACGGGCTTTCCGACCACGTTTATTGAGACCGTACGCGCGGGCGAACAGTCCGGCACACTGGAAGAATGCTTTAAAAAACTACATAAGTATTACGATAAAACCGCTAAAATGAAAGCGAAGATCATCAGCACGCTCACGTATCCGGCAATTGTCATTTGCGTCGCCGTCATCGTGTTCATCATCATTATGGTGGTAGCCGTGCCGGCGTTTACAAGCGTGTTTCTGGAGCTCGGTACCGAGCTGCCGGGCATCACAAAGGGGCTCATCGCAACGTCGGATTTTCTCACGAACTACTGGTGGTCGCTTATTTTGATTGTGCTCGCGTTCTTCATCGGCAGGCTTCTGCTGAAAAAGAACGAAAAGGGGCGTGCGTTCCTTGCGGAAAACAAGCTAAAGCGCTCACCGCTCAAAAAAATGCACAGTCTGAACGCCGCTTCGCAGTTTGCAAGCACCATGAGCACCATGCTCACGGCGGGCTTGCCGATTACGAAAGCGCTGGAGGTCACGGCAAATGTGGCAGATAACTACATGTTCGCGGTGTCCATCCGCAAAGTGCGGCAGGGCGTGGAGCAGGGCCGCAGCCTGGTGGACTGCATGAACGAGATTCCGTATTTTCCAAAGCTGCTCACCGAAATGGTGGGCGTGGGCGAACGCTCCGGCAACATGGAAGAAACGCTCACCGTCATCGGTGATTACTTCGATAACGAGGTCTCGGTGTTCACGCAGCGGTTGCTCTCTATGTTAGAGCCGGCCATCACCATTGTTTTGGCGGTCGTCACCGTCATTTTGCTGCTGGCCGTTTACCTGCCGATGTTCACCATGTATGGCAGCATCGTTTGATTTATTTCGCTGTACCCCGTCGGCGATCCAACCCGAACCGGCGGAATACATAAATTTCGATGGTGAACCCCCAAAAGCACATCTTTGGGGCGAGCAAAATTTCAATGAATTGGAGAATGGTTCTTATGATGAACAAAATGCGTAAGATGAAGAATAAGAAGGGCTTCACGCTCATGGAAATGCTGATTGTTGTTGCAATCATCGCAATCCTCATTGCTATTGCTATCCCGACCTTTGCTTCTTCTCTGAATAAGGCAAGAGTTGCAACCGACGAAGCTAACATCCGTTCCGGCTATGCTGCTGTTATGACTGAGATTTTGACCGATGAAGCTCATAATGTTGAGGGTAGTACAACTGGTACTACTCCTGCTACCTTCACGCTGAAGAAAGATGGTACTGTTTCCACGACGGCTGGCGATGATGCATATACCACACAGGGTAAACCGTCTGATAATGTTGAAATTGCAGGCAAGTCTGTAAATAAGTGGGAAAAGGGTCAGAATGTTACTTACACATATCACTATGATACCAACACGATTGATATCAAAGTTGGCGCTGGCACTGGTGACTAATCTCGCCTAATCAGCGTTTTTTACAACTCTTAATTGAAACAAATCTATTGAGGGGGCCGGGGGTTGCGGCTCCCCCGCGATTTGTTCATTTGATTTTTCACTTTAGGTTTTCATAAAAAGGGGACGCAGTATGCTTTGGGTTTCACCGGCGATTACAATTTATATTTGTGTGCTTACGGTGGTGCTCGGCGCGTGCATGGGAAGCTTTCTCAACTGCATGGCGTGGCGTATCGTCCACGGCGAATCTGTTTTACACGGGCGCTCGCACTGCGACGTCTGCGGCCACGTGCTCGGCGCGGGAGATTTAATTCCCGTTGTGAGCTACATTATCCACAAAGGCCGCTGCAAATACTGCGGCGCAAAGCTCTCTGCGGGACATGTCTTTGCGGAAGTGTTAACGGCGCTTACGTTTTTGCTGCTCGTGCTAAAATATGATATTTCGCTCCAAGCCCTTGAATACATTTTGCTGGCGTGCCTGCTGCTCGCCGCTGCATTCACGGATTTGGAGGGGTATATGATCCCGGACCGTTTCATCGTGACGGGGATCGTCGTGCGTGTTGTTTTCCTGTTTTTGCAGGGGAATGTGCTCGAAAACCTTATGGATGCGCTGCTCGGCGGCTTCGCCGTTGGCGGCGGTTTACTGCTCATCGTGCTCTTATACGAAAAAGTGCGCCAAATGGAAGCCATGGGCGGCGGCGATATTAAACTGCTGTTCCTCACCGGCTTGTTTCTCGGCTGGCAGCGGAACATTCTGTGCCTGCTCATCGCGTGCGTGCTCGGCATCGTCTTCGCGTTTATTTTCCCGGAAAAACGTACCACAGGAGACGGGGCAGAGGAAGAAGACGGAAAGCTTTTTCCGTGGGGGCCGTCCATCTCGGCGGCAGCGATTCTCACGCTCCTTTGCGGCAGCGAGATCATCGGCGTGTATTTGAGCTTATTTTAACAGAAAGAACAAAAGCTTTACAGCTTGACGGATAGGGATAAAGAAGAAAGCGAGGTGTCTGTACCATGCCCGGACAAATCACGGCATTCGACATTGGTGAGTGCATGGTAAAAGCCGTATGCTTTACAGGCGGCAAACTGAAAAAGGTTATGGCAAAAGAATTGCCGGATAATATGGTCTCCGGCGGCGAAATCGTCTCCATGGACGCCATGGCGGATTTTATCAAGGAAATGGCGAAAGAAAACGGCATCTCCCGCGGTGCGGCGGCGGTCATTCTGCCCGGCACGCTGGTGTTCACCCGCAACGTGACCGTGCCCGCCATGACGGACGGCCAACTGTTGTATAACCTGCCGTTTGAATTTAAAGATTACCTGACGCAGGAAAAGAATAAGTATTATTTCGACTACGCCGTGCAGGATACGGTGAAAGACGAAGAGGGCAATGTGAAAGAATTGCAGCTTTTCGTTTGCGCCACCTTAAAAAGCACCGTGGAAGAATACCGCGCCATGCTGCGCCGTGCGGGCTTCAATTTGAAGGTCGCCATGCCGGAGGAATGCGCCTACGCTGCGCTGACGGAGGATTACATGCAGCGCACAAATGCGCCCGCGGGCAGCGATTACTGCTTTGTAGACCTCGGCCACAACGGCATCCGTATGCACATTCTGCAGGACGGCAATTTCACCACGAAGCGCTCCGGCGACCTCGGCCTGCGCGACCTTGAGCAGACGATTTCCGATGTGCGCGGCGTGGATATTCACATGGCACACGCACACATTTTGTCCGATTACAACGACGTGCTTTCCGAAGACGTGAGCGCCGAGCTGTTTAACCGCATGGCGATCGAAATCATGAAGGCCGTCAACTTCTATAATTACAATAACCGCGAGCGCTCGCTCCGGAGAATTTATCTTTGCGGCGGCGGTGTGGCGGTAGATCAGATCCGCGCGGCCATCTGCCGTGTGACGGATCTGGACGTACATAACGCCGAGGAGCTGCTTCCTCAGCACGACGCATTGGAAGCGGCGTGGCTTTACATCAAAGCGATCGGCTGCGCGCTGCAAAAGTAAGGAGGCGTTGGAATGAAGCTTGAACTCGGCATGGGGAACGGCGCCAAAAAGCCCGTAAAATACCCCACCAAAAGAACCGTCAACCTTGCAAAGCGCGAGTCGCACTCCCAAAGCGTCATGACGCTTTCTATCGGCACGGCGGTCATTATCGTGCTTGTGGTGCTCGTCGTGAAATTCGGCGTACTTGACCAGCTTGCGCGCCAAAGTGCCGCAGAAAGTGCTTACAACACCGTGCATGCCCAGTATACCGAAATGCAGAGCGCCGTGGAGAAATACCCCGAGGTCGAAGAGGAGTACCGCACCTATTCCAGAAAATGGATGCAGCAGGAGGATTCCGGCGCGTTCGTTTCTGTGGACAGACAGGAAGTGCTTGACCTCATGGAGAACTATCTGCAGCCCTACGGCACTATAAAGGCCGTCACCATTTCGGACGACGTGATGATTGTTTCCATGTCCGGCTTGAATCTGCAGGAGATTTCCGCCATGTTTGAGATTTTACAGCAGCAGCCCATTGTAAAGGCTGCTGACCTTACAATCGCCTCCACCGAAAAAACGGCAGGCGAAGACCTCGATTTCTCCGTGACGATCACATTACAGCCGGCTGACACGGCGGAAGGGGAGGCCACAGCATGAAAAGAGCCTTTACAACGCGCGAAAAAGTGATGCTGCTCGTCCTCACCGTGCTGCTCATCGTCATCGCATATTTTAAGCTCATCTTGGAGCCCATCAACAATTCCATCGACGAGTATCAGTCCGAAACGGCCGCGGAGCAGGACGAGATTTTGCAGAACACCGCGCTTTTGACGCGCATGAGCCAGATGCAGAAGGAGCTCGAGGAAATCTATGCCGAGGGCGACCCCACGCCCATCCCGAATTATGACAATTCCGGCAAGCTGCTCGTTGAGTTGAACAGCATTCTTTCGGCTTCCGTCGATTATTCGCTGGATTTCGGTCAGGTCTCGGCACTGAACGATGGCTACATCATGTGCCGCCCCATCAACATGGCCTTTACAACGAACACCTACGCCGAAACGCGCGCCATCATTGATGCGCTGCATAACAGCGATTTTACAAACCAAATATCGGACATCAGCGTGCAGTTTGAAAATTCCGGCAGCTCCGGCAATGTGCAGGTAAACCTGTATATTACGTATTTTGAACTTCAAAAATAGCTGGTGCAACACAGGCCGGAAGCTGTTTTTTGCTTGCCGGTTTTCTGTGTTTAAAAAGACTTATACTGTTTTACGGTTTCCATATTTTTCTCAGGAGCAAAACGCATGAATTTTTCACGGGATATGAAGAATTTGAAAAATAGAAGAAAGGGGAAAGCCGGCTTTACCATGTCCGAGCTTTTGATCGTTGTGGCCATTGTCATCGTGCTGTTTGCCGTGGCGGTTCTCTCGCTTGTGACGATCCGGAAGAATCTGCGCCAAAAAGAACTCGACAGTAAAGCGGAGATCCTTTACGTTGCCGTGCAGAATCGCATGTCCGAGCTGCGCGCCGGCGGCTACGAAAGCCTTTATCAGTACGATGAAAAAAAGGATAACGGCGTTGCAAAGGTTGGTCTCATTCCGCTGGATGCTCCCGAAGAAGATGCGGAAGACGCCATCACAAAAGACACGCTCTGCTACGTCGTTTCCGCAGACCGCGTGGCGGTCGGCAAGGCGGCAGCTTCCGTTCTGCCGGAATCTTCCGTAGATGCCGAGCTTTGGAACAACCACTGGGTTATCGAGTACGACCCCGAAAGCGGCAGTGTGTACGGCGCGTTTTACAGCGAAGAGGAGATCACAAGCGGTGATGTCTCCACCACGCTGCCCACATACTTAAACCGTATGCGTGTGCGTCAAACCCGCCTGCACAACGGTGCGAAGATCGGCTACTACGGCGGTGCGCGTGTGATCTCCGGCACAACCGACACTCTAAAGCCGGACATCTCCATCGATAACCGCGAGAAGCTGACGGCAACGTTCTACTGCAACAACCCCTATGCCGATGAGCTGACGTTCAATATCAAGGTTTCGGACGGCCGGAACGAATATGTAAAGGTCGTAAAATACAGCGAGCTTCGCCAGCTGAACAGCAAAACTTGGTACTACACGTGGGTTATGGATAGCTTGGAAAGCGAAAAGACGCGCTTCTATAATCAGACCGACCATAAGCTTGCGTGCGGCACAGACATCACCGTCACGCTTTCCGTAGAAAGCCAAAACGCCAATGTGGACGGCAAAAGCTACACCCGCAAAACGAACAGCCTGTTCCGCTATGCCGAAGGCACCCCGGCCGGCACGGCGCTCATCGCCTACGGCCGCCATTTGCAGAATTTGGACGAGGCCTCCCATGTTTCCAAGACGATTACCAGCGCCGTGCAGGTCAGTGACCTTTCTTTTGCGGATGATACCGCCGACAACGAAGACTGGTATTCCTTTTACCGCGACACCTTTACGCCCATCACAAATAAGTATCTCAAAAGCTATGACGGCTATTCCGAGGTCGATAACGTAAAGCTGTATTCCTCTATCTCGAATTTGCATATTACAGATACGTCTAAGAGCGATGTTGGTCTGTTCAGTACATTTAACGGTGAGATCAAAAACGTGACGCTTACCGGCATGAGGATTGATAATGGAGGCCAGAACGTCGGTGCGCTCATCGGTTCTGTTTCCGATACCGTGAAAATCACAAATACCCGTGTATACCTCAGCTCCAAAAAGGGCGACCTCGCAGATATCGAAACGGTCGATTCCCCGGAAAAAGTGAAGCCGTGGCTCGAGGGTAAAGTCGTCGGCGGACTTATCGGCATGGTGACGAAAACGGGCAGCGTATCCGTTACGGACAGCTCCGCGTCTACGGTCATTCGTGCAGACGGCGGCGCAGCAGGCGGCCTCATCGGTGCCGTGTATCATGCGGCAACGATAACCGATTCCTATGCGGATTGCTATTTGACGGCAGCCAGAACGGGCGGCCTTATCGCAAAGGCAGAGGGCGGGTCTGAAGTGGCCGCAACGGGAACCTCTATCACCTTAAAGGATTTCTATGCAGCGGGTTACCAAACGGCGACCGTCGATGCTTTCGGCTTAGTAGGCGGCTCCAATGTGAACGCTACAGGCGGTTATTCTGCGTGTGTTTACAATGTTGAAGAAAACGCAAAGGTTCATTCCACGGTCAATGCAATGGGCAGTGCCTCAAAGGTATATTATCTGACAGACGGCGGTCTTTCCGAAGGCGGCACAAGCAAGTGGGAAAACGACAATCAAACCAAGCCGAAAACCTATAAAGAACTCAGTGAATCGGGCTTTGCAAAAAAAGAAATCTCCGAGGCGTTCACGTCGTCCTCCGGCGCGGCTACGTTTCCGTATAACTTGATGGATCAGGGCCTTACGTATTACACGTATCCGCGCCTTGAAAAGCTGAACCACTACGGCGACTGGCAGGCGGAGTTTGAATCCGGCGCACTGGTTTATTACGAGCGCTACGAAGACGAAACTTACGGCTTCTACGGCGCGAACCTTTCCACGCTCAAAACGAGTAAGTTTGTCGTCGGCGACGGCTATGCGCTGGCGTATATCGAAAAGAAAGATGCGACCGATAACGTTACCGTGACGTATGCAAACGACCAAACGGCACGGGTATCGTTTGGTAGCGCAATTGAAACGACTGACGACGCGACAAATACGAAGTATTATCTCTATCCGCTCTCAAAAGAGGTCGTCAACACCAAGTATATCGACACCGCAGAGCCGGATACATTCTACCAGAAGATCACGATAGAAGACACCGCAAACAACACGAATACGGAGTATTACTACAATCCGCATTTCGCAAAAACGGTGACGGTCAACGAAAATAAGCCGCAAGCGCCGGAAACGGTCTGCATCCGCTCCGCCCGCCAGCTGTATGCGTTGAGCCTTTACTACCCGCAGTATGCGGATGCCGTAAAGGACAGTGTGTTCCGTCAGGAACTCAACATCGATTACAGCAGGTATGAGTGGACAAAATATGATGACGTTGTGCCTGCAAAGATTAGCACACAGGCGCCGATCGGCACAGGGGATAAACCGTTTACGGCTGTGTATAACGGCGGCTGCAATACGATAGGGGAAATTTCCTTTAAAGCAAAATCCCTTTACATCGGCATGTTCGGTTATACGTCGTCCGCTGCCGCGGTGCGCAATGTGTTCCTTGTCGGCGACGGCAGTAACACGGTGGCCTATGTCAATGCGCAGGGCGGTAATTCGGCTTCCGGCAGTGCGTCGCGCGTCAGCATGGGCGTGCTCGTCGGTTATAACCGCGGCACGGTTTCAAACTGCTCGGTTTCCGGCTATACCATGGAGTATTACGGTTACAGCGCCAGCACGGCTTCGCTCGGCGGCTTTGTCGGCAGCAACTACGGCACCATCCGCAACAGCGCTTCGGACTGCCCGTCCATTCGCTTTGCAAATACGAACTCTAACACCTATGCGGGCGGCTTTGCGGGCGTGAACCACGCCTCTGTTTCGGATTCCTACGCGCTTGGCAGCATTCAGGTGCGCGGCGCGCGAAACAGCACCGTGTGGGTCGCGGGCTTTGCGGCGAACAACGCCAGCGGCATGATTCGCCGCAGCTACAGCGCTACGGCGCTGACAGCTTCCGGCGATGCGGAGTCCTACGGCTTTGCGCATACCGGCGGTTCGGCATACCAGTGCTATTATCTGGACGGCGGCACGTATTCGTATAGAGGCACGCTTTATGCTTACAACACCTCCACGAACGAATTCAAAGATAACGCGGCGGGTGAGCCCCTTACGGGCAGCGAGCTGCAAAACAAAACAATCAGCAATTTCAAAAAGGCAGATTGCACCTATAATGCCAAAGAAACGACCGGCGATTATTATATCTACCCGGCAGTCGTGCGCAATGCAGCAGGGAAGACCGTGCATTACGGCGATTGGCCCGTGCAGAAGGACATCGGTACGCTCGGTGTGTTCTACTGGGAATATGAAGACAGCGGCAGCAACAGCGGCTACCACTTCAGCTACGTGGGCACAAGCCAGGGCAATGAAATTTCCAGCGCAAACAACGACATCTTAAAGGGCGATTCTCTCTGTGAAGAGCACGACGACGGCGGCGTTGTAACGCATTACGGCTACGGCTATTTCTATGCGAACAGCAATAATTTGAAGACTTTATTAAGTGCTGTATACTTCAATGAAAACTTCATGAGCGTTGCAGAAAATGCAAAAGCCGGCGAAGCGCTCGGTAAGCAGATGCCCGGCTATACGTTTGTCGCATATGAAACCGGCGAAGACAAAATGTATTTGACCGGCAGCAAAGCAAACGGCACATGGTGGCTGGATTACGGCAGCGGAACAGATGCTACCGTATACATCTACACCGTCAACCCGTTCTTTGCAAACTCTATGAGCCTCGATAGCTCCGAAGTACAGAACAAAATGACAAAAACAGGTGACGTCGAACCCGGCGCCAACGGCAACGCTTACGAGATTCGCTCCGTCTCGCAGCTGCAGTTTATCAACTGGAATTCCGGAAAGCACAATACAAGCACCTCCATTGTGTCTCAGAACAAATGGGATTGGAATACGTTTAAGGATAAATACACGTATCAGGTTTACGGCGATACTCGCACGGTATCGGGAAGCGGCAAAGAGCTGTATTGGAATCAAACACACGATTTGAATGCTTCCTCGGAATACCGTACACTCGGTAAGACCAATAACTTCACGCCTATCGGAAGCATGTATGATAATGCAGGCGATACAGCAAAAGCTGATCCGACAATGTCATATTTTGCTTCTCATTATGACGGACAGGCATATACGATCAAAAATGTTGAAATTCACAGCAATGCGGAATGTGTTGGTATTTTTGGCATCACGGTCGGTGCAACGGTTAAAAATGTGGTCGTATACTCGAATGAAGGCAATGTAATCGAAGCCGCAAAAGACGGTGTGAGCTGGTATTGCGTTGGCGGTCTTGTCGGCTTTGCGGCCGGCAGAGACAATCCTGCAAGTGTATTTACAAACTGTACGGTTTCCGGCTATACCATTCAGGATAACCATGCAAACGCCCCGGGTTGGGGCGGCGGCAGTGTCGGCGGCCTTGTCGGCATGACAAACATGAATATTACAAATTGCTCCGCTGTAACAGACATTATTATCAATATCGGCTATAATGGCGGTTATCAAAATCTGCGCGTCGGCGGTATTGCCGGTGTTTCCCGCGGAACAGTGAATTATTGCTATGCCGGTGGTTCCATGAGCAGCATATCTTCTATGGGGTACAAAAATTGGAATGCAGGTGCAAATATTTGGATGGGCGGCTTAGTCGGCGGTATCGTTTTGCGCAATGACGGTCTTGATAGCTTGATAGGCACAGTCAAAAATGTCATGAGAGTTTATAATTCTTATAGCTATGTTGACATGCCAAGACGCAGTGGTGGTCAGTGGGGAGAAAAAAACATTATTAAGAGTACGCAAGCAATCGCTTCTAATGGTGAAATGCAGCAGGCATTTACTGCTGTTAATAATGACTATATTGAGATTTATAATTGCTATGCGCTTGAGTCTGCCGTATTAGAGACAGACGATTATCGTGCATATGGCAAAAATCCTCAAAGTTGGAGTGACCTAAATCTCAACCGGACTTTGGATTGGTATGACCGTAGGATTATGTTGTACAACGATTCCACCCCGTACTTAACGTATGCCGAAATGCAGAGCAGCGATTTCTTAACGAAACTGAACAAGAACTACCAGTCCGGCTCAAGCTATAAGAGCTTCTCCACCGTCACCATCACCGAGCAGGGGCAGAACATCGACGGCAAATATAGCTTCCCGGGCAATGATACGGCGCTGCAGGGGCTTAACTATCCGTTCCCGACGGTTCTGACACAGACCGATATCTTCGGCAGCACAGTCAATTTGCATTACGGCCGCTGGCCGCGCATCGGTCTCTTATGGGAAGAAAATTCCCGGAAGCTCGACCTGCTTGCGGATATCAAAACGAAAGCGGAAGACAGCACTTTGAACGACAACGAAGACGGCAAGGCGCTTTTGCAGACACATTTGCTTATCGCCAGCAGCGACGTAGATACGAGCGCAGTGCCGCCGGAAATCAAGCTGTACGACGAAAACAGAAACGAACTCACAAACGATAAGGCCGCAGCAACAGTCAGCCGCATTGTGTATAATCGTGAGAATAACTGCTACGATGTCACATTCATCGGGCAGAATGTCGGCACGGTCGTCGCAGAGGCGAAGCTCGGCAATTACATCGCGCGCCTTACAATCGAAGTTACGGCATCGCTCAAGCTGGAGGCTTCTTCTACGAACATTTCGGTTTATTCCGGCGACACCGATACGATCACGCTGACCGTAAAGGACGCAAACGACAAGCAGCTGCTTGTCGAGACCGAAAAGACGCTTAGATGGGAGATTGCTGTCGATAACAACGGCGTGCAGCAGGATGTCATCGAGTGCAGTAAGGACGATATCAAGCTGAACGCAGACGGCACGTTCTCCTTGCCGCTTACCGGCTTTGCTGCGGGCGAAGCCACGGTGAGCATCACGTGCACATATCCGTACGGCGCGGCAACTGCCGCGGAGCCCGCAAAAGAGGTCACGGCTACGCTGTATATCAGCGCTACAACAAAGCCAAGTGATGTGCTTGGCCTGACAAACGGCAGCGTCTATAACCAGATTTCTTTGCCGCACACGCCGAAAAAATCCACGACCTCCTACACCGGTACGACCGTTGAATACCCGGAAAACCGCCCCGCCATGCAGGGAAGTGCGCTGTTCCTCTACGCAACGGATGCGTATACCGATTTGAAAGGCTTTACGGTCGATCAAATCGAGATCACCGCAGGGGAAACGACCTACACCGTGGGTGAAGACGGCATCACGACCGATGAAAATCACACCTACAAAGTGACGGTAAACGATAAGTGGACGACAGAAACGAACGACACGAAATTCCAATACCGCGCTGTAAAGGTGGAATCCGCCGCGGCAGGTGAGATTACCCTAAAGATCGTCCTCAAAAACGGCGACGTGACCTACAACCTCATCACCCCGTACACTATTGTTTCCAATGAGTATAAGGTGAAGTTTGTAACGGTAAACGGCGATTCGGTGCTGGAGAAAAAGGTATCTTACGGAGAAAAGCCGACGTTAACGGAAGAAGAAAAGAACAAGTTGGCAACAGCTATTTTAGGCTATACGTTTGACTTTGATAATCTCCCCGAGATCTTCGCAGATACCGAGATCAAGGCGGTTCCGAACACCTATACCATCCAGTTTAATGCCAACGGCGGTTCGGGTACGATGCCTGCTGTTTCGTATGCTTATGATAAGATTCAAACGACGGACAGCCTTCCGCAGAATACGTTCAAAAAGGGAGCATCCACCTTTAAGGGTTGGGCGTTTGATGCTTCAAGTACAACGGCTGATTATACAGATGCAAGCTTGATCGGGAACATCATAGGTTCTATGGCGATGGAGAATAAGACCGAACTCACTCTCTACGCCGTTTGGGAAGATACCGCAGCAGGCGGCGAGACCGTTGAACCGTAAATCAACAAAAAGGCAGGTGCCGAAAATGCAGGCGATCCGCAGAAAACTGAATAGCCAAAGGGGCGCTTCCATGCTGATGGCGCTGCTGCTTATGCTGGTCGGCATCATGGTGAGCGCGGTCATCATCTCCGCCGCCACCAGCGCCGCCGTAAATAAGCGCTCGGAAAAAGAACAGCAGCAGGCCTACCTCGCGGTCAGCTCTGCCGCCGAGCTCGTGCGCGACGATTTCCAAAGCCTTACGGGCCGGTATAAAGATGTTACGACCACGGTGACGCATGCGGATGGAACGACCACTACGACGAATGATACGATAAAGGCCACATGTGCGGTGGGAGATATGATCAATGACATCGGCGCACGGTTTATAGGTGTGAACACGACGTCCACTTATGCAAAGACCTACACGTTCTCCGTAGACGGTTATGAAGATGTATCGGCAGAAATCCTTGTATCAGTCGGCACCGGCAGTGACGAAAGCAGCAAGGTGTATAACCTCACTGCAACATTCACAAACGGTGTGGGTTCCGAACACCCCTGCCGCATGGTGTTGACTATGGAGGGCAAATTGACGGAGGAAAGAACCTCCGGCGATACGGGCTCCACGCAGGTCGTCACCCGAACACTCGAATGGAATAAGGCAAAGCTGCAAAAGGAGGTAACGGGTTGAAAAAGCTGCGTTCACAAAAAGCGGAAACACTGGTGGAAACGCTCATGGCCATCGTGGTCGTGGTGCTCGTTATGCTTTTTCTCTCCACCGCAGTTTCCACGGCATCCAAGGTAAATGCCAAGGTGCGCAAAACCGATGTGGCTTTAACGTATAAGAATGCCGTCAAGGGCAGCGAAACCAAAACGCTGATCATTAAGGATAAAAACAGTGCCACAAAAATCATCCATGTTCAAGTCGATGAATACACAAGCGAAAACGGCTACACGTATTACAGGGAAAGCAAAGAGCAGGGGGCGGGAACTTGAAGCTGAAAGATAAAAAAGGCTTAACGCTCGTGGAAATGCTCTGCACAGTCGCCATTTTGGTGCTTGTCAGCATGGTGATGGTGTTGGGGGTGCAGCTCGGCGTGCGCTCCTACGCAAAATCCGTTTCATATTCGGAAGCGCAGGTACTGTGCTCCACGCTTACGACCACCATCAGCGATGAGCTGCGCTATTCCGGCACACTGAAAGTAGACGGCAGCGGCAGCGTTACGGGCTTTTTCAGCCAGCAGTTCGGCAGCGGCGATTACACCGCGTTTACCACTACGCCGGAAGGGCATGTGCAGCTTGGCGGCAAGGACATTCTGCCCGCAAAGGCGTACCCCTACGGTATTAAAGCTGAGGTAGGAAGCTTAACGTATGACGATGTTACTGCCCTTTTCACAGTGCAGCTGAGCGTAAAAGACAGCGAAAATAAAAACACGCTGGCCGAAACCACCTTTGAAGTGGAAAAGCTCAATGTGACGACCGAAGACACCGCAGAGGGCCGCGCCCGCGCCGAAGACATCCGCAATACAGAAAACTGAGAAACACCGCGCCAAACGGAATGCTCCGCAGGCGCGGTGTTTTTGCAATAAAGAATTTGTATACGCTTTGTTTTTTGAAAAGTATGATTTCATGCGATTTTTCTTGCGATTTTTCTTGCACGTAAAAAGCAAATATGATAAAATAGAAAAACAGTGTATTTAAATAGTGTTCTTTATTGTACAGAATAGATAGAATTGCTGCTTTTTATCCACTTTTTGACGAATTTGCAGAGAATATAGCGAATTCTGTCTTTGGCAAGTCATTCTATCGGTAAAAATGAAAGCGCTTTCCGATAAAGAATAAATTGTGAGACGAAACAGAAAGCGCTGCAAGGAGAAATCTATGAGTTTAAAGGAAAAAATACTCATCGCGGACGATTCGGAAATGAACCAAATGCTCCTTGAGGAAATACTCAGCGATAAATATGAATATGTCATGGCAAAAGACGGCACAGAAGCCGTCGATATCCTCGAAAAAAACGAGGATATCGACCTCGTGATGCTCGACATCAACATGCCGAAAATGGACGGTTTCGGCGTTCTGGAGATTATGAATCTGCGGCATTGGATCAGCGAGGTGCCGGTTATCATCATCTCGTCCGAAAGCGATGTGGATTTCATCCGCCGCGGCTATGACCTCGGCGCTTCGGATTACATCAGCAGACCGTTCGATCTGACGGTCGTCCGCCGCCGTGTCGAAAATACGCTCATGTTGTATGCCCGCCAAAAGCGCCTTGTGCGCCTTGTGGAGGAGCAGGTCTACGAGCGTGAAAAGACGAACAACACGATGATCAATATTTTGAGCCATGTTATCGAATACCGCAACAACGAAAGCGGCCAGCATATTCTGCATGTGCGCATGATGACGGACATTCTCCTGCGCCGCTTGATTGAGATCACGGATAAATACCCGCTGACGGAAACGGATATCTCTATGATCGCTTCGGTTTCCGCACTGCACGACATCGGTAAGATCAGCGTTCCGAAAGCGATTTTAAATAAACCCGGCAAGCTTGACCCCGAAGAGTGGGAGATTATGAAGAATCACGCCGCCATCGGTGACTCGATGCTGCGTGACCTCGGTACGCAGCAATCCGAAACGCTGATGAATCTGGCGCATGAGATCTGCCGCTGGCACCACGAGCGTTGGGACGGCCGCGGCTATCCGGATGGTCTCAAGAGCGATGAGATTCCGATTTCCGCGCAGGTCGTTGCCATGGCAGACGTGTACGATGCGCTTACAAGCGAACGCTGCTACAAAAAGTCGTTCGACCACGCGACCGCTATTAAAATGATTACAAACGGCGAATGCGGCGCTTTCAATCCGCTTTTGATACAGTGCCTTTTGGACGTGCAGGATCAGCTTTTCGAGAACATGCACACAGACCCCAGACGGTTCGATTACCGTCAGGAAGCAAAGCGCCTTTCCGATGAAATGCTCGAGCAAAAAGAACTTATGCCTAATAACCGTGCGCACAGCCTGCTCACCTTCGAGCAGAAAAAGGCGGAATTCTTCGCAGAGCAGTGCGGCGGTATCCAGTTTGAATTTGACCACTGGACAAATACCGTACATCTCAAAGATTGGAATGCGCCGGTCGATCAACGAGAAAAATCCATGTATCTGACGGAATGGAACGACGTTTCGCTGCTCTCTGAAAAGGATTGGCTCGCGATGCGTGAAAAGCTGAAAGCAACAACGCCGGAAAGACCGGAAGTGAAAATGATTGTGCAGATCCCCGTTAACGGTGAATATCGCTGGCAGCGCCTTACGGTAAAATCGCTTTGGACAACTAAATACAAAAATTATGCCGGCGTGCTTGGACGCTTTGAAGATATTCAGGATGAAATGGTGCGGCGCGGAGAAGAAGCGCTCGAAAAATGCTCTGAATATAGTGTGTCTCATCTTTTGAAAGATTTGAGCCGCGTGTTTGAGGTTGTGCGCCTTGTTGATCCGAAAACGAACGAGAACCTTGAGCTGGATAAAGACGGCAAAGTAATCACTACGCCGATACACTGCTATGAAATTTGGGGCAGAAACGAGCCGTGCGAAAACTGTATTTCTTCCCGCTCTCTGGAAGGAAAAGAGTGGGTCACCAAGCTGGAAATGCGTGACAGGCAAATGTACTTCGTGCTTTCTAAACATATCAACGTCAACGGACGTACCTGCACACTGGAGATTGCTTCGCATGAAGACGAAGCGGAGTGCGCACGCTGCGGCGGCGACAACGATGCGCCAACGCGTTCTTCGTTTATGAACTTCTACCGCGATGCCTTGACCGGAACGTACACGAGACTGTATCTTGAGAGTTTCCAGTCCAATTTGGAAAGCGCAGATGCCGTAGCAATCGTGGATGTTGACCTTTTTAAGCAGATTAACGATACATACGGCCACCCTGTGGGCGATGAAGCGCTGAAAACCATCGCGAATACAATCCGTTCCGGCATCCGCGGCAGCGATACGCTCATCCGCTACGGCGGGGACGAATTCCTCCTCATCTTCTCCAAGATCGGCGAAGAGGTTTTTTATGAGCGTTTAAAGCAGCTCAGACGCGCCGTGCAGGAGACAAAATTGCCGGATTACCCCGAGGTGAAGCTTGATGTCAGCCTTGGCGGCGTATACCGCGTACACCCGCTCTCCGAAGCCATTCGGCAGGCAGACCTGCGCATGTACGAAAATAAAGCGAAACACGCGAACGCTAATCATGCGGAAAGCAGATAGAAGTTGCAGAAAGGTGACAGATCATGGAGCTTGAAGAATTATATCAGAAAATCGGCGGCGACCTCAAAAACGTGATGAAACGCATCCCGAATGAGGCAATGATCGGCAAGTTCGTGCGCAAATACGCAAACGACCCGACCTATAACCGGCTTGCAGCGGCTGTGGAAGCCAAAAGCTGGAAAGATGTTTTCATTGCGGCGCACACCTTAAAGGGTGTGGCACAGAACCTCGGCTTCGATCGCCTGCAAAAATCGGCATCCGCTTTAACGGAGGCCGTGCGCGGCGCCGTTCCGCTGACGGACGAATCGCTTTTTGAAGAGGTCTGCAAAGATCAGAAGGAGATCGTGGAGGCCATCGAAAAGCTCGATTGAGTGGAATTTGAGCGCGATCAAAAGAATTGAGAAAAGAGACCGTATGTATTTTATGAGAAGAAAAAACCGTTCAAAAGCCTGTAAGCCGGAGTACTTTTGCGCTCCCGCTTTGGTTTCTGCACCCAAAACGATCTTCTTTTCTATGAATTGCAAGCGATATTATATGACTTAGTAAATATGCCGGTTTTATAGACCGGCTTTATTTGCGTTTGGTTCCCTGTGTAATGCGACGGAACGGTTTGGAGGAGAATAGGTCGCGCGCTGCGGCGGCAGCTTACAATAGAGGAAAAAAGGAGAATGCCGCATGAATATGTTCACAAAACTTTTGGAGACGCTCGGAAATAATTTCTGGCTTATCATCATTCTTTGCCTTGAGGTTATTCTGGCGGTTTGGCTGCTGTGCTTTGCACGCGGTAAAAAGAAAAATCGTGCCGCAGAGCCGGATGGCCACAGCGTGCAGGACGTGCTCATGTGCGACTTATCTAAGCAGGATGACGAAGTATGTCTCCTGATGCGCCGTTCAGACAAAATGCCGGTCTACGAGATGGGCGATATCGAAAGTCTGCTTGGCATTTCTCTCGCACGTCTGCAGGAGGACATTGCGAGCCTTGAGCCGTGCCTGCACGACCGCAAAAGCGGTCGCAACATTTGGCGGGACTATCTCGCGTGGGACGGAAAAGAACCGATGACCGCAGAATTCCGCATGCAGAACGGCGAGTGGATCACTGTGCACGTTATGCAAAGCGGCACAAAAGGATACGACTTTTTCGCTTTTCACAAAACGACTGAAATGCACCGCCGCATACAGGGCTATGAAGAGCGCCTGATGCAGGCGGAGGAAGCCAACCAGTCGAAAACCACGTTCCTTTCCCGCATGTCGCATGAGATCCGCACGCCGATGAACGGCATCATCGGCATGCTTACGCTGGCAGAGGGCAAGCTTGAAAAAGATAACCCCGCGATGCAGTATCTTGAGAAAGTCGACGAGCTTTCCGACCACCTGCTTTCGCTCATCAACGATATTTTGGATATGTCCCGTATCGAAGCGGGCCGCGTGCAGCTTGAAAGCAAGCCGTTTAGCCTGCGCCAGCTCGCCGACCGCCTTTATGATATGTTTGCAAAGAACCTCGAAGCCCGCGGCGTGCACTACGAGGTGCGCTTTGAAGATATGACCGTCGATTACGTGATCGGCGACGAGCTGCGCATCAGTCAGGCCATCATCAATTTCCTTTCAAACGCCGTAAAATTCACAAGCGAGGGCGAGATCATCGTCACGTTCCGCCAGATGATGCGGAGTGCAGGTCATGTAGACCTCATGGTTCGCGTGCACGATACCGGCATCGGCATGGCGCCGGAATTCATCAACCGCATTTTCCGTCCGTTTGAGCAGGAAAGCATAGAAACCACGAAGCGCTACGGCGGCACCGGCCTTGGCATGGCCATCACCGACCACATTGTGCGTTTAATGGGCGGTGAAATCGTTGTCGAAAGCGAGCCGGGCAAGGGTTCCGATTTCTCCGTGTACCTGCACCTGCCCGAAGCCGAAGCGCCGGAGCAGACCGCAAAGGTCAAGGCGTTGTCCGAAGACGATGCAGAAGAGAAAATGCAGGACAGCTTCAAGGGCCGTCACATCCTCCTTGCGGAAGATAACGAAATCAACGCAATGATCGCCGTTGAGATTTTGCAGGAGATGGGTGCCGAAGTGGACGTTGCAGAAAACGGCGAGGTCGCGGTAGAACGCTTCTCTGCGCAGCCTGCCGGTCATTACGATTTCATTTTAATGGACGTGCAGATGCCGGTCATGGATGGCCGCACAGCTACACGGCATATTCGTGCGCTTAATAGGGAAGACGCGAAGACGATTCCGATCTTCGGTCTTTCCGCAGATGCTTTCGTGGAGGACGAGCGTCTCTCCAAAGAAAGCGGTATGAACAGTCATTTCTCAAAGCCGGTCGACTTTAGGCGCCTGCAAAAAGAGATCGGTGTGTTTTTGAATAAGGATAGGTGAACGCATGGATAAGAGAAAGTCCATAAAGACTGCGGCTGCGGTGCTCACCGCGGTGGCACTGTGCGTAAGCAGTGTGGCGGCGTATCAGCGGCTTGGGAATACTTATGTGCCGTCCGATCAGAAGAGAGACCTGCAAACGAATCAGGTGCTGTTTCCGGAAGATAAGGACACGCAAAACAGCGATTCCGGCACGCAGGAGGATGAAAGCGCTTACTGGGAAAAAGACCAGAGCGCCGATGCGCAGGGTCGTCCGCAGAATTCGCAGCGTGCAGATTATCTTTTTGAAGATCAGCAGGTACCCGATGCGGAAAACCAGAATTCGCTGACAATCAATAAGCCGAATACGGATACAGATACACAGCCGCCGCAGCAGAGCAATGCGCAGCAAACGACGGTGCAGCAGCCGGAAAACGGCAATACGCAGACTCCCGGCTACGACATCATCGATGATAAGGATAATGCCGATATCATTATCAATAATCCTACGCAGGTGCCGAACCCGCTGCCGTCAAACGGTGGCAACAATAATAACGGGGACAGCAATACCCCCGGCGAGGATAATAACGGCACCAACCCGGGCGGCTCCACGGCAGAGCCGGCGCGTCGGCAAACCCGACATCTGTTCCGCAGCCCACAACTTCGCCGAATGAAACGGAAGAACCGCAGCCTACCACTGCCCCGACTCCGGCACCTACACCGCGTCCGGCAGATACCGCAAAGGACCCTGTGCTCGTAAAGCCGACACCGCGCCCGGGCTCCGGCTCCGACCATATCACGAATAAACCGTATGACGAAGATCACGTACCGGGTATCAATACGGATGATACGACCGGCGAGCCGATAATCACGATTATGAAGCCATACGATTACGGTGTACCCAGCCTTTACGCCGGCCAGACCGTTTCGGCGGAGGATATTTACTGCCTGCTCGATACCTATGTGATCGGCTCCGATATGGTCACGTATTACTGGGATGCCGATGCTTACGATAAATACGTGCGCGTCACCGGCATTTCATACGATAACGGCAAAACGTGGATTAAGGATTTCCCGGTTACGCTGCCGGAAGATGTATCCGATCTGAATGTTGTGATCCGCACAGAATATCGCTTTTCGCAAAAAAGTGCATGGCGCGAGTATCTCGTGCCGTATACCGTTGAGCAAGTGCGTTTCTTCCTGCTTTCCGAGCAGATCAAAGAAGAAAACGCCACCATCGATTCGTCTGCCGTCCTTAACGAAGACCAGTACCCGACGGTCGGTTCCGAAGAAAACCTGTTCTCTTATCAGAAAACGTTCCTCGGCTTTGATGCCATGGTTTCCATGGACAAGCTTTTCCCGGGCTGGATGGAGCACGGCGAGCTTGTATCGTGGTTCTACCCCATAGAAAAGGGCCGCCACATTTTGGAGCCGGCAGATTTTGTAGATGTGCCGCAGGGCTTCGATATCGCGCTCAACTCCTACTGGATGGACCGTGATACCTATGACATAAATTTCATGTATAACACGCTCGTCTATCTTCAAACCATGAAATCCTACACGCCGCAGTATACGCGTATGGTCGATTGGTGGAAGAACGAAACAAGCGAGAACATGGCGGCACATCGCCTCTCTGTACCGCAGTATGTGCAGGCCATTGATCTCGATTGGAGCGAGAAGCTTGAGGTAGATTACCTCGAAGTGCCGGATACCGTCCTTTATATCAACAGCACCGCCGGTAACCTTTTGGTTGGCGAAGGCTATGTGGTGGACGAAAACAACCCGGTCTACGTCTCCACGGAAGACGGCATGCTGCTGAATAAGAACAGAACAGAAATCCGCGCTCTGCCGTATAAGGTAGAGGAAATCTCCGTGCCGAATACCATTCGAAGAATGGATATTCCGGCAAACAACAGCCTGAAAAGGATTCATCTGGAGGCCGAAACAGAAGAACTGCCGGATATCGATTATACATACCTCACAGACTGTGAAGTCCTCGTGCAGGACAATCTTTTCGAGCAGATGCTTTTAACCGACGGCAAAGCATTCTCGCCGGAGTCCGGCAACACGCTCGCCAAGGCTTCGGCCCCCGATACGATGTATATGGTTTCGGGCGGTATGGTGTATACCAAAGAGGGTAAGCTCGGTGCAGTCGTGGGTGCAGGCAGCAGTCTCAAGCTCACAACGGCCATCAAGAGCATCGGCGAAAACGCCTTCGCGCTGTCAAGCGACCTTGATACGCTCGTTATCCCGAAAGAAATGACGATCCTCACACTCGATAAGGATTGCTTTGCGGGAAGCAATATCAAACGCGTGCTGTGCAGTACACAGACGCAGGTGGATATGCTCTCAAAGCAGCTTGCGGATTCCGGCGCGCCGGAAGACCTTCTCCTCTCGCTGCTCACAACGACGAAAGACGGCTACGAGTATTACACCGAAGTGAACGCAAACGGGGAAAAGTCCGGCACACTGCTCTCCGTACCGGCCGACGTCACGCGCTTTGACGGTATCGTCACGGCCGATGACGGCACCGAAGTCATCATCACGACCGTCGGCACCTCCGCATTTGAAAACTGCGATTCCCTGCAATGGGCCATTCTGCCGGAAGCTGTCACCGAGATCGGCAACCGCGCGTTCTACGGCTGTGATGCTCTCGAGGGCGTCATGATCGAAACGACGGGCACGGTTATCATCGGCGATGAATCTTTGGATAATTGCCCCTCGCTGCGCTTTGTCGGCTCCAGAGCCTACTGCGGCTACATGGTGAACGGCTACGACCCGGTTGTAAAAGATAACCATTACAGTTCTGCCTACAATAACTATTACTTCTATGTACCGACAGATAACATCGGTTACAGCAGCCATTGCACCAGCTTTACGGCAGAAAGCGGTGTGGCGGATTATGAATTGGTCGATATCGGCGGCACCTATATGCTGTATGGCATGGACGCCGGTTCGGAAGATGAAGACGGAAACAGTACACCGCCTGCACCTTGGCTTGCATTACGCTCCGGCAAAACGGTGAACAGCGAAGTCACGCTGCCAAGCACCACAGCGGAGCTTTTCAACTACGCCATGGCAGATGTAACAAGCGAAAGCGGCGCATTCACCATAAACTGGGAAGACCTTTCGGATCTCTATTACTTCGATGCGTACAGTTTATATAAATCCGATTTAAGCGGCAATGTGTCCGTCGGCTCGGAATGGAGCACGTGGACGATTCAGATGGCGCAGGGTGCGTTTGATAGCTGTGCGGGGATTACCTCTGTCACGTTTGTCGGTACGCTCGGCTCCATAGAAGCCACCGCATTTGCATATTGCTCGAACCTTGAAAAAATGGAGTTCAACTCTGTGTCGTTCTGGAACGGCGCAGCCTCCATACCACTGTATGCCTTCAACGGCTGCAACGCCCTGCGTTTGCTGCAGTTCAATTCGTATACGCCGCCGGAGCTGGAACTTTCCATGACCGGCTATGACTTCCGGTTTAATCCGAGTTGGACAGAGGAGGAAGAACTTCAAAACCTGCATATCTCCATCCCGAAAGGCTCCGAAGGGGATTTCATCAAAAAGTGGCGGTATCCATTCTTAGGCTATCTCGATATGTTGGACAAGAGCGCTTACCAGTATATGTGGGATGACGTGCAGATGAAGCTGCTAAATGAGACGATGCGCTATCCGTCCGATGAAGAGGTGGATGCTGTAATGTATGACCGTCTGCTCACGTCGGAGAACCGCATGCGCGCTTATTTCGGTATTGAAAACGCCACAGAGCCTACAGAGTATTTCCCGTACCGCGTAAATGAAGGTGCCGGGACGATCACGCTCATCGGCTCGCCGAGCAATTTGCAGAGCATTTTTGTTTCCGGCGATAATATGGGCCTGCCGTCCGGTTGGGCGTTCGACTACATCGCAGAAGGCGCGTTTTCCAATGCGAAAGCGCTTGAGAAGCTATATCTGCTCGATGACCTGGTTGGCCTCAACCAGAACATGCTGGCCGGTGTAGAGTCTGAGAATGTGACAATCTATTCCTTCATGAACAGTATACCGGAGCTTGCAGGTTTTGAAGTCGGCACACCGTTCACCTTTGGCATAGAAGACGAGAGAGTTTCGTTTATGGTCGTAGATTTTAACGGTGACGGCGAGCTGCAGGCACAGTACATTACGGCGTGGACTTTCCCGTTTGCAGGCTACCATGACCTTGCGGAAATGCGCGGTATCATCGCCAACCGGCTTTTGGAGGAAAAAGGCGAGGAGCCCACCGATGACGAGATTGAAGCCGTTATTTATGAAAAGCTGCTCACGGCAGAAAACCGTCTGCGCGGCATCATGGGTCTGGAGCTGCTCAGTGACGGCGATACCCTCACCTGCGGTGTAGAGCCTGTCAAGAAGGATGACAGCAATAAAGACACCGACACAGAGGACAAAAAAGGCGAGACCGAAAATCCGGGTAAAGCGAAAGACGCAGAACTCTCGGAAGGGACAGAAGAAAACGGATTTACCGGCAAGGACGCAGGCGGTACGGAGAACCCGGACACCAATGTGCCCGGAACGGAAGGTACTTCCACCACCGCGGGAGAAACGGAAAGCGACTCCGAGCCCGAAGAAAAAGCAACAGAGCAACCGACGGAAAGCGGCAGCGTGTCGAATACATCGGATACAAATGAGGAGGAACTGTCAGAATGATCGTAGAGCAATCCAAAGCTATCCTTGCAGAGGTCAGCAAAGCCTTTATCGGCAAGAACGAGATCGTAAAAAAAGTTTTGATGACCATTTATGCCGGCGGCCATATTCTTTTGGAAGACTGCCCGGGTGTCGGTAAAACGACCCTCGCTGTGGCGTTCTCCAAAACGTTGGGCCTTTCCAGCAAGCGTATCCAGTTTACGCCGGATACCCTGCCGTCCGACATCACAGGCTTCACGGTGTTCAACCGCGAAACAAACCACTTTGAGTACCGCGACGGTGCGGCAAACTGCCAGCTGCTGCTCGCCGATGAGATCAACCGTACCTCCCCGAAAACGCAGTCCGCACTGCTGGAGGTCATGGAGGAGCACACGGTTACGGTAGACGGCGAAACGCACGTGCTGCCCTCGCCGTTTATCTGCATCGCAACGCAGAATCCGGTCGGTTCCGCCGGTACGCAGTCTTTGCCGGAATCGCAGCTCGACCGTTTCATGATCTGCCTTTCCATCGGCTACCCGAGCCTTGAAAACCAGATGCGCATCATTAACGCACAGCGTTATTCCAACCCGCTTTCCGATGTGCGCCCCGTCACGAACGCGCAGAATCTTTTGGAGGTGCAGAACTACCTCACCTCCGTGCGCGTTGCGGACAGCGTGCTGAGCTACACCATCCGCCTTTGCGAGGCCACCCGTGTGCACCCGCTCGTTGAGCTTGGTATTTCGCCCCGCGGCGTTTCCGCACTCGTCAAAATGGCGCGTGCCGGTGCCGTTTTGCGCGAGCGCAACTACGTGGTGCCGGAAGACGTGCAGAGCGTGTTTTTCGATGTCTGCGCACACCGTCTCATTCTGCGCCCGCAGGCACAGGTGGACGGCATAACGGTGCGCGATATTCTGGCTGAGATTTTGCAGCAGATCAAGCCCGGTACGGAAAGGTAAGCGGATATGTGGAAAAACAGACTGGCCTATGGGCTTGTCCTATTGACGGCAGCAGTGCTGCTGTTCCTATACAGTAAGCCGTTTTTGCTGACGGTGCTGATCGTTTTATTGCTGCTCATGGTTATTAACGGTGTGCTCGTTTTACATGATGCACACAGCATTCGCGTTTCTATGCGTGTTCGCCCCGGTGGTCAGCAAGGCAAGGACGTTAACCTGAACATCATCGTAAATTCCGATAAAAAGCTGCTTGCCGCGCAGGAGATCTTTTTGGAGCTTGAAACGCAGAGCACGCTGCTTGGCACCAAAAAAGAAAGGCGCTTTTTGCTTCCGCTCACATCGGGGCAGAGCAACTACACGATCAAGGTGCCCGCAGAGCAGTGCGGCGAGCTGCGCTTTTCCTGCAAACGCATCTGCGTGCGCGACGTGCTGAATCTCTTTAACGTGCAGACAGCACCGTTTGCCCCTGTGCGCACGGTCATTTACCCGCGCCGCATGAAGGTACAGCTGTTGCTTTCGCAGGCTTCGGCCGGTACGCCGCAGCCCGAAGGCAAAATGCAGAACCGCAAGGGCAACGACCCAAGCGAGATGTTCGATTTGCGCGAGTATGTGCCGGGCGATGACGTCCGATCCATTCATTGGAAGCTTTCCGGCAAGACCGATACGCTCATTCTGCGGCAGGCAAGCGACCCGTCGCTGTATAACATCGTGCTGCTTATGGATTTCGGCATAGAGAAAAACGGCGAACCGACGCCGCTCGAAGAACTGAACGCCGCGGCAGCCGTAGCAGCGGCCGTGGGCACGCAGCTTGTGCAGCAGCACATCACGTTCAGCGCCGCCGTGCCTACGCGTAATGGCCTCGAAATTTACGAGGTGCGCACGCAGAAGGATTTCCAGCAGATGCTCATGCACTGGATGTGCTTCCCACTGCAGCAAACCGAGGGCGCCGGCATGCGGTATTTCCTCACACAGCAGATGGATCGTCAGTATGCGCGCCTGGTGCTGCTCACCGCGGGTCCATACACCGCGTCCTTAAAACCGCTTGAGGGTCGCATCGGCACTACCGTCATCAGTGCGGTGTCCGGCGGCAAATTGCAGCATATTGCGGTGGGCGGCGGCTACGAAGTGGTAGAGCTGCCTGCCGAGCGAATCGAAGATGAAGTTTACCGCATTTTGTGCTGAGAGAGGGGACGCGCATGAAACATCCGCAGACCGTTACGGTCTACCCGGAAAAAAACGAAAACAAAGCAGCGTATCTGCTGTGGCGCTCCCTGCGCGCGGCCCTGCTTACGGCGGGCGCGCTCATAGCGCTCATGGTCATCTGGAATGTTGATTTAAAGGGTCTTTTCGTCTTGCCGCTCGGCGGTGCCGTCACGGTGCTTCTGGGCTGCATCGCAGGGGATTATCTCGGTGCGAAAAAGAACATATACCGTGCCGCGGCGGCTGTGCCGTGGCTTGTTTTTCTGCCGGTCTGCTTTGTCACCGGCAACCCGCTTTCCGGCGGTATGAGCTGGGTGAATCGCCTTATCACGCGTTGGAATGCGGCGCATGAGGGCGGCGCGGCACTGCTGCCGACGACAGACCTCGCAGGCGACATCATCGCCTTCACATTGCTTTTGACAATGCTGTGCGCGCTCGTATCTTGGTTGTGTACGCGCGGCGGCAGACGCGGTCCTGTTGCCGTTTATTGCCTTATATGGGTGCTCATCGGGCTTGTCGGCGAGGCATTCAGTCCGCTTGCAACGGCGCTTTTGCTGTGCGGCCTGCTCGGCGAGTATACCTCCTGCAAAGCTGCTTACCGCACGCTGCACGCCGGTGTGATGTGGGCGGTCACAGCGGTGTTTCTTATCGGTTTTGCGCTGGTGCTGCCTGCGGGCAACATCTCCGCGGTTGATACGCTGCGTGAAAACACCGAAGAGGGCGTGCATACGCTGCGCTACGGCGAAGCCACATTGCCCGAGGGCGATATCTCCAAAGCCGATATACTGCACGAGACCGGAGAGGAGATGCTGACGGTGCAGAGCGGGCAGAAAAAGAGCTTTTACCTGCGCGGCTTTGTCGGCGGCGATTACGAAGACGGCGCATGGCGCGCCATGCCGGATGCAGCCTACGGCGGTGAACAGAGCGGCATTTTAAAGTGGCTTCAAGACCATAATTTTGACCCGCTCATGCAGGTCTCGCAGTATTACAGCCTGTCAACATCGGACAGCAAACCGTCCGAAAACCGCGTCAGTGTCACAGTAAGCGGCGCGGAACGCTCCTACGTCTACACGCCGTCCTCTGTTTCCGGAACAGATTGGAGCGGCGCGTTTGAAGAAAAAGACACGCGCTTTAACAGCTTTATGCTCACCGGCGTGCATGAATATACGTTTGATGAGCGCTCCGGCTCCCGCCCCTCGGAGCTGACCGTGGCGGAAGCGTGGGTGACAGACCCCGTGACCGATGCACAGGCCGCCTACTGTGAGGCCGAGGAAGTTTATCGTGATTTTGTGTACGATACATACACCGCTGTGGAAGCAGACCTTCTGCCGCTTTTGCAGTCCATGTTCTGGGACAATTATGAATCCCGGACGGACGGCGTGTACAGCGCTGTGCGCCGCGTGCGCGACGTGCTGGAGTGGCAGGCCGCGTATACGGATAGCCCCGAAGCCGCGCCGGTTGGCACCGACCCCATCCGCTGGTTCTTAACGAAAAGTCACAGCGGCAACGCGGTGCAGTATGCCTCTGCCGCCGTGCAGGCGCTGCGTGCGCACGGTATCCCCGCGCGCTACGTGGAGGGCTATTACGCCCCCGCAGAACGGATTGCAAGCGGCGACACCACGCTCACCGGGCAGGACGCTCACGCATGGGCCGAGGTATATTTTGACGGCGTCGGCTGGTTGCCGATCGATACCACGCCGGGCTATTATTATGACGCCGTCACCTTGCGGGATATGGTCGATACGCCGGATAACGTGCACAAAACGGCCGCACTTGAAGACAGCCGGATTGATGTTTCGCCGGTCACGAAGCCGGGCAATAACTCCGGCCCGTTTACAGACCCGGTCGGCACGGCGATCAATGCCGCAAATCTGCTGCTTGGCATCGCGGCGGCGCTCGTGCTGCTTTTGACCGTCCTCTTTCTGCTCTTCGAGATTGCTCGCGGCGTGATCTATATGACGGAAATCAAAAAGTTCAGGAGCGCCAAAAATCAGGAGCGCATTTTGTTCCTCGGCAGAAAGATTCTTTGCTATCTGCGCCTTTGGAACATAGAAGCCAGCATCGGCTGGAACACCGCAGAGGTAGACGCGGCTATCGTGAACGCGTTTCCGAATATCGAACCGGGCAGCTACACCCGCGTGTGCGAGCTGCTGGAAAAGGCGGTCTACGGCGGCATCGCGCTCGAGGTGTATGAGGAGCGCACGGTACAGAGCTTTTTGGAGCACCTCGTCACGACGAACAAGAATACAAGCTTCAAAACGCGTTTTAAGCTGCACTACTCGGGCCTTTTGTACCCGTGGTTTGCCCGCGCGCAAAAAGCACAGCTTACGGATTAAAAGTATTTTAATCTTATAAAAGCCGATGGCAGAGCGAAAAAGCCCCTGCCGTCGGCTTTCGTCATTTTGCGGAAATTTCGACGAATTGATTGTTAAAATAGATGGTTTTGCAAAAAAGTAGACAAATTTTTGATGATATAGTATACTGGCGTTAAACGGGAGAGCAAGTCGATCTTTTGCACAAAAACAAATAAACGGCTGAATTTTCATGTTGTCACATGATGAGTTCAGACAACAAAAAGGAGATTTTGAAATGAAGAAAGAGCAAAACCGGTATTCCCTTCACCTCATCCGTCAAAACGTTCCGCAGTTTATTTTGCTCGTTATTTTTTCCGTGCTGCTGGGCGTTTCCGTCATCGCGGTGTCTGTTTTGATGAAAATGTTCCTCGACATCGCCACAAACGCAAGCGCCATGCCGCTCACCACATGTCTTATCATCGCGGTCGGCGTTTTGCTCTTGCTCGGCATCTCGCAGGTCGTTACGTCCGTTTTTCAGGGCAAGCTTTCCTGCCGCATGGAGCTTTCTCTGCGCAGCGCCATGGTGGAGCACCTATACCGCACAGACCTTAGGACGTTCGACAGCGGCGCAGCGGATAACTACTTCACGCGCATGACAAAAGACGCGGAAACCCTCTCGAATTTCTACTCCAAAACGCTCATCCCGAGCATCTTTTTCGAGAGCTTCACGTTCGTCGTCAGCTTTATTCTGATGTTCCTTCTCGAGTGGAAACTCGCGGTCGTCATGATCGTCATTGTGCCGATCCTCATTTTCACCATGATCCGCATCTCCCCGAAGCTTGAGATGAACAGCATTCAGATCATGCAGAACGAAGACAAAAACCGCAATATCTTACAGGAGTTTTTGAGCCAGTACATGCTGTTTAAGTCCTACGGCGTGCTCGGCTGGGTGCAGAAGCGCGTGGGGGATACATACGCGCAAAAGCAGAAGTACGTCGGAAAACTCAGCGTTTTGCAGGGCGCTATCGGTTTCCTCAATAACTTCCTCGGCGTCGGCATGTTCATCATCGCGCTCGGCATGGGCTCGTTCCTTGTCGTGCGCGGCGAAACGACCGTCGGCACGCTCATCGCCGTCGTGAACCTCGTCAGCTTCTTCTACGGCCCGTTCCTGCACATTTCGGGCTGGATGGCCGAGGTCAACGAAGTGAAGGTCTCCACAAACCGCATCGGGGAAATCCTCTCCATGCCGACCGAAGACACCACGCAAACGGCAAAGCCCTCTGTTCAGAATGCAGGTGATGCAGCGCTCACCGCCAAAGACCTCTCCTTTGCGTATGACGAAGAAAAAGTTATCCTGTCCCACGCCGAAACGCAGGTGCACACGGGCGAGATCGTTGCGCTTACCGGCGAAAACGGCAGCGGCAAAAGCACGCTCACAAAGCTGCTCATCGGCTTCTATACACCCACGGGCGGCGAGGTCGAGCTCAAAATCGGCAATAAAACCGTGCACGGCGCGGAGATTCGGAATTATTTAAGCTACGATTCCGGCTTTGTCTCCGTTTTTGCGGGCACGCTCAAAGAGAATATCTGCATGGATCAGCCGTTTGACGAGAAAAAGTTCCGCAAGGCTGTCGAACTCGCCAACCTCACGGAGTTTGTAAACGAAAAAACAGCGGAGTGCGAGATCGAGCCGGAGGGCAAGAATCTCTCCAGCGGTCAGCGCCGCAAGGTCGCTTTGGCGCGCATTTTCTACGATGACCGCCCGGTCTTCGTGCTCGACGAGCCCACCGCAAACCTCGATAAAGCCTCCGCAGAGGGCATGTTTGAGGCTCTGAAGCAGGTCTGCCAAGACAAAATTTGCATCATCGTCACGCACGATGCGTTCATCTCCGAAAAGTGCGACCGCGTGCTGCATTTGAATAACAAAAAGGTCACAGGATGACCGCAATACGATTTGCATAATAAGGCGATAGGGACTCTGCCACTCGCAACGAGCGGTGGGTATGGCTTAGCTCCGGGCAATTCCGCCCTTGCGGCAAGGCTCGTCGTAGAGAACGCCTGCGCCGAGTGGCTTATAAATCTTGAGCATTGCTGATGGGCCATTTTTAACAGAATTTATCTTTTTTACAAAAAATCAAGATTTTTTCAAAAACCTAATTGACAACCTAAAAAATGTGTGCTACAATGCACTAAACCGTTGAGGAAGAGTGAGTACGCTTTAGGCAACTTTTCTCACAGAGAGTCGTGGATGGTGGGATCACGGCGGAAAGATAAAGCGGAATGGACTTCTGAGGGCGAACAGAAAAGGATTTCCTGAGTATGTGAGACGGAGTGTGGCTCTCCGTAAACAAAGGTCTGCGTATGATGGTACGCGTAAGAGGGTGTGTGTTTCACATACCAAGCCGGGTGGCACCGCAGGAATTTTGATCCTGTCCCAGCAAGTGATTGCAGGGACAGGATTTTTTGTTTTTCAGGGAGGTTATTTCATGTTTGTTTACACAAAACGATGGCGCAGCCGCGCTGCATCCGAAATTTTGAACCCGCATTTGAACGCATTAAAACAAACCTGAAAGGATCGATAAATTTATGAAACTCAGAAACGTATTTGCCATGATCACCGTTGCCGCTATGACCCTCAGCCTCGCCGCTTGCAGCGGTCAGAGCACAGCTTCTTCCACGTCCTCCGCGTCAAGCGACGCTTCTTCGTCCGCCGCTTCCGAAAGCAGTGTGACGAGTGAAAAGAGCACCGCAAGCGAAGAATCTTCCGGCGCATCGTACACCATCGGCATCTGCAATTACGTCGATGACGCTTCCTTAAACCAGATCGTTGAGAACATCAATGCACGTCTCGCCGAGATCGAAAGCGAGCAGGGCATCACAATCAACGTGAAGTACGACAACTGTAACGCCGACGCGAACGTCATGAATCAGATCATCGCAAACTTTGCAGCCGATAACGTAGATCTCATGGTCGGTGTCGCGACCCCGGTCGCCATGGCGATGCAGTCTGCAACCGAAGACAGCAAAACGCCTGTCGTGTTCGCCGCCGTGTCCGACCCGGTCGGCGCGGGTCTTGTCGCTTCCCTTGAAGAGCCGGGCAGCAACGTGACGGGCTCCTCCGATAACCTCGATACCAACTCCGTCATGAACCTCATCTTCGCCCAGAACCCCGATGCCAAGAAGATCGGCCTTTTGTACGACGTAGGACAGGATTCCTCTACCGCCGCCATCGAGCACGCAAAGGCGTACCTCGACGACAAAGGTGTTGAATATGTAGAGCGCACCGCAACGACCGCTGAAGAAGTCGCGCTCGCCGCACAGGCTCTCGTTTCCGACGGTGTAGACGCCGTGTTCACCCCGACCGATAACACCATCATGAAGGCAGAGCTCGCTATTTACGAGACCTTTGCCGACGCAGGCATCCCGCACTACACCGGCGCCGATTCCTTCGCCCTCAACGGCGCGTTCCTCGGCTACGGCGTCGATTACGCAAACCTCGGCCGTGAGACCGCAGATATGATCGCTTCCATCCTCACCGAAGGCAAAGACCCGGCGGCCACACCGGTCATCACATTCGACAACGGCACCGCAACGGTCAACACCGAAATCTGCGAAAAGCTCGGCCTCGACTTCGATACCGTCTCCGAAGCTTTTGCCCCGTACTGCACGAGAGTGGAGGAGATCACGACCGCAGAGAGCTTCAGCGATCTCGAGTCTTAATTTAAATCTCTCAAAAGCTTATCCTACCCCATAAGCTTTCAAACACTTCATACTACCATACTTCATCAATACCTTACTTACCCATAAGAATGCAATCACCGCTGCCATGCACCCGGTTTTCGGGCGCGTGGCTTCGGCATATCACCACAAATCTGCAAAACGAGGAGTTTTTGTATGTCTTTCGATTCAATCCTGACCCTTGGGCAGACAGCGCTGGAGCTCGGTCTCATCAGCTCGCTGACTGTTTTGGCACTGTTTTTGAGCTATTCCATGCTGAACGTATGCGACCTTTCCACAGACGGTTGCTTCACGCTCGGCGCGGTCGTCGGCGCGTCCGTCGCGCTTTCCGGGCATCCGTTTCTGGCAATCCCCGCCGCTATGGCGATCGGCATGGTCTCCGGCTTCGTCACGGCTCTTTTACAGACGAAAATGGGCATTGATAGTCTGCTTGCCGGCATCATCGTCAATACCGCGCTTTATTCCGTCAACATCGGCATCATGAACGGCGCGTCGCTTCTGAACCTCAATAATTCCGATACGGTCTTCACCAAAATGCGTTCGGTGCTCGAAAACACACCGCTTGCGGGGCAATATAAGCTTATCGTCATCACCATCACGGTTGTACTCGTGGCGGTCGTTTTGGGACTTTTCCTCCGCACACGCCTCGGCCTCGCCATTCGTGCGACGGGCAATAACCCGGACATGGTTCGCTCCTCGTCCATCAACCCGGTTAAAACGACCATCATCGGCCTGTGCATTTCCAATGCGTTTACGGCGCTTTCAGGCTGCTTGCTCGCGCAGTCGCAAAAGTCTGTCAGCATCGATATCGGCACCGGTATGGTTACGGTTGCGCTGGCATCGCTCCTCATCGGCGGCGCATTCTTCGGCAAGGGCAAAATTCCGCTGCGTATCTTCGGCATGGTCGTCGGTGCGTTCGTGTTCCGCCTTGTGTATACCATCGCGCTGCGATTCAACCTGCCCGCGTTCATGCTCAAGTTCGTCTCGTCCGTTATTGTCATTCTGGCAATCTCCGGGCCGTACCTCAAAAAACAGCTTCCGTATCTGAAGCGCCGTTTCGGAAAGGAGCGCACCCATGCTTAAACTCACGCATATCTCGAAGACCTTCAACCCCGGCACGGTCAACGCCAAAAAGGCGATCGAAGACCTCAGCTTCCACGCCGCAAAGGGCGATTTCATCACCGTCATCGGCGCAAACGGCGCGGGCAAATCCACGCTCTTCAACGCCATTTCCGGCAGCTTTTTCACGGACAGCGGCAAGATTGAGCTTGACGGCAAGGACATCACGTTCATGCCGGAGTATAAGCGTGCCCGCAGTATCGGCCGCCTGTTTCAGGACCCCATGCGCGGCAGCGCACCGGGCATGACCATCGAAGAAAACCTCGCGCTCGCAGCGGGGCACGGCGGTTGGCTCAGCTCCATCTCCCGCAAGGACAGACAGGCGTTTCGCGAACGCCTCTCCCTGCTCGGTATGGGGCTCGAAGACCGCATGACCCAGCCCGTGGGTTTGCTTTCCGGCGGCCAACGTCAGGCGCTCACGCTTATGATGGCCACATATAACCCGCCGAAGCTCCTTCTGCTCGATGAGCATACCGCCGCGCTTGACCCCGCCACCGCCGAAAAGGTGCTCGAGATCACGAAAAACACCGTGGAGGAAAACCACCTCACGTGTATGATGATTACGCACAATATGCAGTCCGCACTGGAGCTCGGCAACCGCACCATCATGATGAACGCCGGTAAGATCATTCTGGACGTCACCGGCGAAGAGCGTGCCCACATGACTGTTGCCGACCTCCTCGACCGCTTCAAGCAAGCCGCCGGCAAAGCCCTCGATAATGACCGTATGCTTTTGAGCGAAGCAGAGTAAAATTTGAAATCGAAAGACAGCAAAAAGCAGATGCCCCGAATCCACATCGGGTGCATCTGCTTTTTCTGTTCCAAAACGGCGGAGATATCCGCCGTCGTTCCTTTACGGATGGTGATGCTTTTTTAATACGATTTCCCAAATTTTTATGTGTAAAGCGTTATTTTTCCTTGTTTTCCGGCGCAATCTCCGCTTCAATCTTATCCAAGCGGCGATTGATCTTCTTTTGGTTTTCCAGAACAAGGTCGAGCTTTTTGTGCAGATCATCGATGATGAGCTCGCTTTTTAAGTTGATCTTATAGTCATTCTCTGCACGCTGACGGTCTTTCGCTTCTTGGCGGTTCTGGCTCATCATGATGAGCGGCGCTTGCACGGCAGCAATGCACGAAAGTACGAGGTTTAATAGAATAAACGGGTATTCGTCAAATGCTCTCGAACCCAAAACGAGGTTTATGACCATCCAAATGACCATGACGGCGATAAAACTGAAAATAAACGCCCAACTGCCCGCAAAGCGCGCCACTGCGTCCGCGGCACGCTGCCCAAACGTCATGTGCTCGTCCTTGTCTGCGTTTTTTGTGACTTCCGTTGCAATCAGCTGATGAATCAGTTCCTCATCCGTGAATTCCTCGTCCGTCACATGTAAAAGCTCGCTGATAATTTGGTTGCGTTTCGCACCTTTTTTCATAGTAAACTTACCTCTTATCCCAAGATTCTTCGCCGCATTTCGGCGTTATCTCCAGTCTATTACAAAACCGCGTGCGTTGTCAACCGCAAGGTGTAAAAACAGTGAAAAAACGCACATTCGCGGTTTTGCCTTGCGAATATGCGTTTTGAAATTCAATAGACTTTAACTGTCAATGGTGGAAAGGTACAGCTCGGTAATGTCCGGGTCATGCGCGGCGGATTTCATCAGTGTGTCGCAAATGGCCTGCCGGTTCGGAATTTTATTCATGGCACTGCGCCTCCTCTCGTTCGTCAAAGTCGTGCATGATGCTCTTGTATTCCTCGCCATCGCCCATCACGATATAAACGCGGTAACTTTTGCCGCTGCGTTTGCCTGCAAGCGCCATACCGACGCACAGTGTTTTGTTGTCAGTCCTCGTGTACCGTACAGAGTGGGAAATAGAGAATACCTGTGGCGCGTCTAATTGTTCCTATAAGCGCAATGTAAACCGCTGTATTCCAATGCTGCGGAAAGAAAAAGTTATATCGAAAGTCTAAATGGAGCAATTTCGTCTTTTTGGTTCGAAAATTGCCAAAATGTTTCTTTTGAGCTGTATGTACATCGTGTGCGCGTCTGTACTGAAACCGCAAAATCCGGCATGAAACCTGTGGTTGTTTAAACTAACCGATTCTGTTTTAACAAATTGTCCAAAATGGTACGGCTAACTTGCAGGTTGTTTTTTACAAATAATAGAAAATTGTGTTTTTTGTGTGAAAACTGTTGAAGTTAGGTAAAAATCGTGCTATTCTTTTGCCAGAACAAACAAGGTGGTGAATGAATATGAAAATGCATAAGCATTTTGCAAGGCTTACCGTTTTGTTCTTTGTGCTGACTCTCATCAGCGGACACATGAAAAAATAATTTTATGAGCCGCATGGTTAAAATGCGGCCCGCAATACAGGAGGTATTTTTATGAATTGGGCAAAAATCGGTCTTTTCGCAGCAGGTGTTCTGTTTGGTACCGCCGGCATCAAGGTGCTCAGCAGCAAGGATGCTAAGAAGGTCTACACCGAGACCACTGCAGCTGCTCTGCGTGCCAAGGAGTGTGTCATGACAACGGTCACGACCATCAAGGAGAACGCAAACGACATCCTGACCGACGCTAAGGAGATCAACGAGCAGCGCGCTGCCGATGCTGCCGCAGAGGTCATCGAAGATGCAGCTTGCGCATGCACGGAAGAAGCTGCTTCCGCGGAAGAATCCACCGAAGCTTGATCGCGGGTCTATCCCGGGTCTGAATTACCGGAGAGCCGCCGAAAGCGGCTCTCTTTTTTCGTTCATCCGCTCCGCTTTTCGGAGCTTCCAATATATTGTTGCATAGAAGGATAAAGTTATGAAGTGTAAAATTCTGCATGAAGCGCGCGGGCACATGCGTGTACATCTCGTCTGCGGCCGCATGACGCTGAAAGAAGCCGATGTTTTAGAGTATTACCTGCGCGCCGTGGACGGCGTAAAGGAAGTTAAGGTCTACGACCGCACACAGGACGCCGTCATCGTCTATCAAAACGACCGCACATCCCTTATTCGTGCGCTCGCGACATTCTCGTTCGCAAAAGCCGAAAGCATGGAGCTTGTGCCGGATCACACCGCCCGCGCATTGAACCGCGAGTTTGAAGACAAGCTCGTCTTCACGGTGCTGCGCCGCGCCATGGCTAAAATGTTCTTCCCGGCGCCCATTCGCATGATGCTTGCCATCATCCGCTCCGCAAAGTACATCAAAGAGGGCGTTAAGGCGCTGCTGCACGGCCATCTCTCCGTTGCTGTGCTTGATGCCACTGCCGTCACCGTTTCTCTTGTGCGCGGCGATTTCGATACGGCAGGCTCCGTCATGTTCATGCTGCGCCTCGGCGAGATTCTCGAGGAGTGGACGCACAAAAAGTCTGTTGCCGACCTCGCGGGCGCCATGTCCCTCAATGTCGATAAGGTCTGGCTCAAGACGAACGGCACCGAGGTGCTCATGCCGATCGGCGACATTCAGGCGGGCGACCGCATCGTTGTGCGCACGGGCAATATGATTCCGCTTGACGGTAAGGTCGTCGAGGGTGAAGCTTTGGTCAATCAAGCCTCTATGACCGGCGAATCTCTGCCGGTGCAGAAGTCCGTCGGCAGCTACGTGTATGCCGGCACCGTCGCCGAAGAGGGCGAGTGCGTCATCTGCGTCGAAAAAGCTATGGGCGGCGGCCGTTATGACCGCATCGTCCACATGATCGAAGAATCCGAAAAATTGAAATCCACCGCAGAAGACAAGGCTTCCCGCCTTGCCGATAAGCTTGTGCCGTACACGCTTGGCGGCACGGCGCTGACCTATCTGCTCACACGCAACGTCACAAAGATGCTCGCCGTGCTGATGGTCGATTTCTCCTGCGCATTAAAGCTCTCCATGCCGATCGCGGTGCTGTCCGCAATGCGCGAGAGCAGCGCACACCATATTTCCGTCAAGGGCGGCCGCTTCATGGAGGCCGTTGCAAACGCCGATACCATTGTGTTCGATAAAACCGGCACGCTGACGTACGCAACACCGCGTGTTGCCATGATCGAAACGTTCGGCGACCGTGAGGAAAGCGAAATGCTGCGCCTTGCCGCCTGCCTTGAGGAGCATTACCCGCACTCCATGGCAAACGCTGTCGTGGCCGAAGCCAAGGACCGCGGCCTCTCCCACGAAGAGTACCATTCTCGCGTGGAATACGTCGTCGCGCACGGCATTTCCAGCACTGTGGAGGGCAAAAAGGTCATCATCGGCAGCGCGCACTTCGTTTTTGAAGACGAGGGCTGCGTGATCCCGGAGGGCGAAGAAGCGAAGTTCAACGCACTTCCGGCCGAGTATTCGCACCTTTATCTGTGCATTTCCGGTGTGCTCGCAGCCGTCATCTGTATCTCCGACCCGCTGCGTAAGGAAGCAAAGGACGCCATCTGCGCTCTGCACGCTTGCGGCATCAAGAAGGTTGTCATGATGACCGGCGATAATCGCAAGACCGCCGAAGCCGTTGCAGCAGAGGTCGGCGTGGACGAGTTCTACGCCGAAGTGCTGCCGGAGGATAAGGCGAACTTCATCCGCCGCGAAAAAGAAATGGGCCGCACCGTTATCATGGTCGGCGACGGCGTGAACGATTCTCCGGCGCTGTCCGAAGCAAGCGTCGGCGTTGCCATCAATACCGGCGCCGCCATTGCCAGAGAGATCGCGGACATCACCGTTGCGGCAGGCGATCTCTATGAGCTCGTCACCCTGCGTCAGCTCAGCACTGCGCTCATGGCGCGCATCCACCGCAACTACCGTTTCATCGTCGGCTTCAACCTCATGCTTATCCTGCTCGGCGTAGGCGGAATCATCCAGCCGACTACCTCCGCACTCCTGCACAATATGTCCACACTCGGCATCAGCCTCAAAAGCATGACAGATCTTCTGCCGGAAAAAGCAGAGGAAGAGTAAGAAAAGAAGCTTCCCGTAACGGTGGTCAAAAGTTTTCGCCAGCCTTTTTCAAAAGACTGCGGGTACTTAGGACAGCGCCCTAAGTTGCTTTTATCAGAAAGCGAAATCTCTTTGCCTACATAAAATTAGGAAGGTTGATTTGAATGTCCGGGGGACATTCAAAACGTAGGGAACCCAGCTGCATGGGTTCCTGCAAGGGCGGTCAATGACCGCCCTTTTTTACATCCAAACCCGCGCTTTGCCGCGCCGCTCTGCAGTGTCCTTTCACGCTTTATTGCACAATGGGTAAAAGGGTACAAAAAGAAATTTAAAATAAAGCGCATTTACTACTCGACAAGATGCCAACTTAGGTGTATACTGGTAGGGTGCTTGCGGCAGGAACCGCAAAAACGAACACAATATCTTGTGGTTACGCATAAATATTCAATATAAAGAAAATTATGGAAACTGATTATGAAAACCAAAGGGGCTGGAAACATGCAGCTCCCGCGGGCGGTATGAAGGAGCGGTAAGGAACATGAAGATTATTAAGAGAAACGGCTCGGAAGCAGCGTTCGATATCACGAAGATTATCGTCGCTGTCTCCAAGGCAAATAAAGAGATCGACGAGCGTCAGAGACTTACGAACGAGCAAATTCGCACAATTGCTGCAAATGTCGAAGGAGCGTGCGTCGCCATGGGGCGTGCAGCGTCCGTGGAAGAAATACAGGACCTCGTAGAAAAGCAGATCATGGGGCAGGGTGCGTTCGATGTCGCTAAGGAGTATATCTGTTACCGCTATACGCGTTCGCTTGCGCGCCGCGCCAATACCACCGATAACCAGATTCTCAGCCTTATCGAGTGCAACAACGAGGAAGTCAAGCAGGAAAACGCGAATAAAAATCCAACCGTAAACAGCGTCCAGCGCGATTACATGGCCGGCGAGGTTTCCAAAGACATCACGCGCCGCATTTTGCTTCCGCGCGAAATCGTCGAAGCACATGAGCAGGGCATCATCCATTTCCATGATATGGACTATTTCGCGCAGCACATGCACAACTGCGACCTCGTAAACCTCGAAGACATGCTGCAAAACGGCACGGTCATCACCGGCACGCTCATTGAAAAGCCGCACAGCTTCTCCACCGCCTGCAACATCGCCACGCAAATCGTCGCGCAGGTTGCAAGTAACCAGTACGGCGGCCAGAGCATCAGCCTCGCACACCTCGCGCCGTTCGTGCAGATCTCCCGCGAGAAAATCCGCCGTGAGGTCGAAGTCGAGATCGGCGAGCTTGGCGTTTCCCCGGATGAGGCTCAAATCTCCAAAATGGTGGAGCGCCGTCTGCGTGAGGAGATCAAGCGCGGCGTGCAGACCATCCAGTATCAGGTCGTGACTTTGATGACGACGAACGGTCAGGCGCCGTTCATCACCGTGTTTATGTATCTGAACGAGGCGAAAAACGAGCGCGAAAAGCGCGACCTCGCCATGATTATCGAGGAAGTGCTGCTCCAGCGCTATGAGGGCGTCAAAAACGAAAAGGGTGTGTGGGTTACCCCGGCATTCCCGAAGCTCATTTATGTTTTGCAGGAGGATAACATTACCCCCGGCAGCGAATACTATTACCTCACCGAGCTTGCCGCAAAGTGCACCGCAAAGCGCATGGTGCCGGACTACATCTCCGAAAAGAAGATGAAAGAGCTCAAAGAAGGCAACTGCTTCCCGGTCATGGGTTGCCGCAGCGCGTTAAGCCCGTGGAAGGATGAAAACGGCAACTATAAGTTCTACGGCCGCTTCAATCAGGGCGTCGTCACACTGAATCTTGTCGATGTTGCGCTCAGCTCCGGCGGCGATATGGAAAAATTCTGGAAGGTCTTCGATGAGCGCCTCGACCTGTGCTACCGCGCACTCATGTGCCGCCACAACCGCTTGAAGGGCACATTGTCCGACGCCGCGCCAATCCTCTGGCAGTACGGCGCAATCTCCCGTCTCAAAAAAGGCGAGCCCATCGATGCGCTTCTCTACGGCGGCTATTCCACCATTTCGCTCGGCTATGCCGGTCTGTGCGAGTGCGTGCGCTACATGACGGGCAAATCCCACACGGACCCCAGCGCAACGCCGTTTGCACTCGCTGTCATGAAGTACATGAACGCTGCGTGCGAAAAATGGAAGGCAGAGACCACCATCGGCTTCGGTCTGTACGGCACGCCGCTTGAAAGCACCACGTACAAGTTCGCAAAGTGCCTCCAGCGCCGCTTCGGCATCATCCCGGGCGTCACGGATAAGCCGTATATCACAAACAGCTACCACGTCCACGTCACCGAGCATATTGATGCGTTTGAAAAGCTCCGCTTCGAGTCGCAGTTCCAGGCGCTTTCCACCGGCGGTGCGATCAGCTATGTCGAGGTCCCGAACATGCAGAATAACCTCGAAGCCGTCCTGCAGATCATCCGCTATATCTACGATAACATCATGTACGCCGAGCTTAACACCAAGAGCGATTATTGCCAGAAGTGCGGCTACGACGGTGAGATTCAGATCGTCGAGGATGACGGCAAGCTCGTCTGGGAGTGCCCGAACTGCGGCAACCGCGACCAGGATACCATGAACGTCGCCCGCCGCACCTGCGGTTACATCGGCACCCAGTTCTGGAACCAGGGCCGTACCGCCGAAATCAAAGAGCGCGTGCTGCACTTGTAATTAAGTCAAAATCAAGAATAAACAGTACCGCACAGGGCAGGCGCTTTGTGCGGTATTTCATGAATAGAGGAAACCATCATGAATTACGGTGAGATCAAAAAAACCGACATCGCAAACGGCATCGGCGTGCGCGTCACGCTGTTCGTCTCCGGCTGCACGCGCCACTGCAAAAACTGCTTCAACGCCGAAACGTGGGATTTCAACTACGGCAAGCCGTTTACAAAAGAAACGGAAGACGAGGTGCTCGCAGCCCTTGCACCCGGTTTCATCAACGGTTTAACTTTGCTCGGCGGCGAGCCCATGGAGCCGCAGAATCAACGCGCTTTGGTGCCGTTTCTGCACCGCGTTCGCAAGCTATACCCCGAAAAGGACATCTGGTGCTATTCCGGTTCCACCCTGGAGACCGATATGCTGAAAGACGGCGGCCGCAACCGCTGCGAGGTCACGGACGAATTCCTGTCCCTGCTCGACGTGCTTGTCGACGGCGCATTCGTCGATGAACTCAAGGACATTTCCCTGCGCTTTCGCGGCTCGTCGAACCAGCGCATCATCGATATGAACAAGACCCGCGAAACCGGGAAAGTTACCCTCTGGAACGCGAAACCGTAAAAAGTAAACGAAAACGCCGCTCGACTGCTGTGTTTAGAACAGTGCCGGGCGGCATTTTTTATTTTCCACACGCGCAGCAACACATGAATTCAAAATAAGTTAGAAATCGCTAACTTTTTCTCTTGACATTTTATATTGCCGAGGTATATAATCAAGATACCCCCAAAGGGTATATGAGAGTCTTCTCTCACAAGAACTATTTTCACAAAAGGAAGCGGTTTAAATGCGTACATATATTTTGAATGCGACCGGCGCGGACATCAGCCCTGCTACGATCATCATCTGTGTGGTGATTGCGGCTATTTGTATTTTTGCGGTCATCAGCTATCGCAAAAAATTGAAGAACGGCTGCTGCGGCGGTGGCGGCGATGAAGTGAAGCACGTCAAGCCGCAGGATACGAACGTGAACGACTACGACCACGTTTACCGCATGGACATCGAGGGTATGCACTGCAAAAACTGCGCCATGCGCATTGAAAACGCGTTCAACGAGCAGCCGGACCGCATGGCAAAGGTCGACCTCGCCGGCAAATTCGCTCGTATCTACACAAAGAAGCCCGTCGAAGAAGTCGTTTTGAAGCAGACCGTCTGGCGCGCCGGTTACGAGCCGAAAACCGTCACCGTCGAAAAATAAGACGGAATTGAAATTCAAAGAAAAGCGTGGTATACTCTAAGAAATCCGTGAATTTATAAAGAAAGTGATGATAGAGTATGAAAAAAATCGCCAGCTTTTCCGTCAATCATGATAAGCTCAAAAAAGGCATGTACGTTTCCCGCATCGACGGCGATGTTGTAACCTACGACCTGCGCATGAAAGTGCCGAACGCCGGAGATTACCTCTCAAACGGCGCGCTCCACACGTTCGAGCATCTTTTCGCCACGTATGCGCGCAACTCCGCGTTGTCCGATTCCGTCATCTACGTCGGCCCCATGGGCTGCCGCACGGGCTTCTATTTCCTCCTGCGCGACAACGTGAGCCGCCTAGATGCCCTGCATCTCGTGCAGGAATCCTTCGCGTTCATCCGCGATTTTGAGGGAGAGATCCCCGGCAGCCGCCGCGAAGAGTGCGGCAACTACAAAGAGCACGACCTCAAGGGCGCCAAAGAAACTGCCGTCGATATGCTCGAGGTCCTCAAGGACTGGACGCCGGAGAAAATGGAATACGAAGTGTAAGTCAAGCTAAGATTAACACCCAAAGCACCGTTTTGAGCCAAAAGCCAAGCGGTGCTTTTTACTTTAAATGCAGGTCGAAAATCCGGGCAGAATATTTTTGAAAAAAAGCTAAAATAAGAGTTGACAATATACCCTATGTGGGTATATAATCAAGATACCCCAAGAGGGTATATAAAGCGAAATCGGAAAGGAGAATTCCGTTGGAACATACAGAAGAAAAAGAGATGCACGCTTGCTGCAAAAGCAATGCAACCGATACGGAAGCGTGCACAGGCTGCACCGAAGAAAAAACCGAAGAGAAGTGCTGCGGCTGTCATAAAACAAAGCACCGCTCCGATGAGGAGTACAAAAAACTCATCCACAGATTAAACCGCATCGAAGGGCAGATCCGCGGCATTCGCGGCATGGTGGAGAAAAGCGCTTACTGCCCGGACATCCTCGTGCAGGTCGCGGCAGCCAACGCGGCGCTCAACGCATTTACGAAAGAGCTGCTCGCAAACCACATCAAGAATTGTGTTGCGGACGACATCCGTGCAGGAAACGATGAAGTCATCGATGAGCTTGTCGCCACACTGCAAAAGCTGATGCGATAATTTTCGGCGCATTTTTATGAAAGGAAGGGAAGAAAATGGAACAGTATAACGTCACGGGTATGAGCTGCGCAGCGTGCAGCACCCGTGTGGAAAAAGCGGTCAGCAAAGTGCCGGGCGTTACGTCCTGCTCGGTCAGCCTGCTCACGAACTCCATGGGCGTTGAGGGCACGGCTTCGCCGGAAAGTATTATCAAGGCCGTGGAAGATGCCGGCTACGGCGCGTCCCAAAAAGGTGCGGCACAGAATAGCACAAGCCCCAACTTTGCTGCAGAAGATGCCCTGAAAGACCGCGAAACTCCAAAACTCAAAAAGAGACTCATCGCGTCCGTCGGCTTTTTGGCTGTCCTCATGTACATCTCCATGGGGCACATGATGTGGGGCTGGCCGCTGCCGAATTTTCTCAAAGACAACCACGTCGCGATGGGCCTTATCCAAATGCTTCTTACCATCATCATCATGGTCATCAACCAGAAGTTCTTCATCAGCGGATTTAAGGGGCTCATCCACCGCGCACCGAATATGGATACCCTCGTGGCGCTTGGCTCGGGCGCGTCGTTCCTGTACAGCACCTACGCGCTGTTCGCCATGACGGATGCCCAGATGCGCGGTGATATGGCCGCTGTCATGGGCTACATGCACGAGTTCTACTTCGAGTCTGCCGCCATGATCTTAACGCTCATCACGGTCGGCAAAATGCTGGAAGCGCGCTCCAAAGGCCGCACGACCGATGCTTTAAAGAGTCTCATGAACCTCGCGCCGAAAACCGCCGTGCTCGTGCGGGACGGTCAAGAGGTCACCGTGCCCGTTTCCGAGGTCCGCCGCGGCGATGTGTTTGTCGTGCGCCCCGGTGAGAATATCCCCGTAGACGGCATCGTCTTGGAAGGCGCCAGCGCCGTCAATGAATCTGCCCTCACCGGTGAGAGCATCCCGGTCGATAAGACCGTGGGCGATGCTGTTTCCGCCGCGACCGTGAACCAGTCCGGCTTCCTGCGCTGCGAAGCAACGCGCGTCGGCGAAGATACCACGCTCTCTCAAATCATCCGCATGGTCAGCGATGCCGCCGCAACGAAAGCGCCGATCGCGAAGATCGCCGATAAGGTTTCCGGCGTGTTTGTCCCGACCGTCATCTGCATCGCTGTTGTTACGTTCATCGTCTGGATGCTCGTTGGGCAGACGTTCGGCTACGCGCTTGCACGCGGCATCTCTGTGCTCGTCATCAGCTGCCCGTGCGCACTCGGCCTCGCAACGCCGGTCGCCATCATGGTCGGCAGCGGCATGGGCGCGAAAAACGGCATACTGTTCAAAACCGCCGTTTCGCTCGAAAAAACCGGCAAGGTGCAGATCGTCGCGCTCGATAAAACCGGCACCATCACAAGCGGCGAGCCTCGCGTTACGGATATTTTACCCGCCCCGGGTATTGCTGAAAAAAACCTTCTCGAAGCCGCAAGTGCGCTCGAGAAAAAGAGCGAGCACCCGCTCGCCAAAGCCATCATGGCGCGCGCTGAGGAGATCGGCGTGCAGGCAAAAGAAGTCACAGACTTCATGGCAAAGCCCGGCAATGGCCTCACCGCTGCCCTGAATGGCGAAGTCCTCGCAGGCGGCAACCTGAAGTTCATCTCCACGCAGACAGATGTCCCCGCAGATTTTAAAGAAAAGGCCGAAGCCCTCGCGCAGTCCGGCAAAACCCCGCTGTATTTCAGCAAGGGCGGTAAGCTTATCGGCGTTATCGCCGTGGCGGATGTCATCAAGGAAGACAGCCCGCAGGCCATCCGCGAATTGCAGAACATGGGCATCCGCGTCGTCATGCTCACCGGCGATAATGCCCGCACCGCAGAGGCCATCGGCCGACAGGCAGGGGTTAATGAAGTCATCGCAGGCGTCCTGCCGGACGGCAAGGAAAACGTCATCCGCAAGCTCAGGGAGCAGGGGGAAGTCATGATGGTCGGCGACGGCATCAACGACGCGCCCGCCCTTACCAGAGCCGACATCGGTGTCGCCATCGGCGCCGGTACGGATATCGCCATCGACGCCGCGGACGTCGTGCTCATGAAGAGCCGCCTGTCCGATGTTCCTGCGGGCATCCGTTTAAGCCGCGCCACATTGCGCAATATCCACGAAAACCTGTTCTGGGCGTTCATTTATAACATCATCGGCATCCCGCTCGCGGCAGGCGTGTTCATTAACCTGCTCGGCTGGCAGCTGAACCCCATGTTCGGCGCGGCAGCCATGAGCCTTTCGAGCTTCTGTGTCGTCACAAACGCGCTTCGTCTGAATTTATTTAACATCCGCAGCACGAAGCACGATAAAAAAATAAAATCGGCAAAACCCGCCGAAATGAAAACCATCGAGGTAAAGGAGACAAAAACCATGGAAAAAACAATTAAGATTAACGGCATGATGTGCCCGCATTGCGAAGCCACTGTTAAAAAGTGTCTGGAGGCGTTCCCGCAGGTCACATCCGCAGAAGTCAGCCACGAAAAGGGCACGGCGGTCATTCAGCTCAATGCTGAAATTTCCGATGCCGAGCTCAAGAAAGCCATCGAAGATAAGGGTTACGAGGTCGTAGACTGAGTTCGATAAAGCTTGACACAAATTTAATCTGTGTTACAATAAAAGCACTGCCTGTGTTTGCGGGCAGTGCTTTTGTATTTTACAATTTGTTCACAGCGAATTGGCTTTTTAGAAAGAACAATGTCGTAAAATAAACATAAAATTGCATAAAGCCACCGTAAAGCAAACGAATAAAGTTATGCTCAAGCTTTTTCAAAAACCACACAGCCAAAGAATATTAAAGAAGAGATGAGGAAATCACATGGCACGAGAGCGGTATCTGCTGGACGATACGGAAGACACCATTCATAAAAACGAAATCAAGCCGCAGACCGCGGCGGATAAACGCAAAAACTGGTGGGATTACCACAAGGTGCATGTTCTGCTCGTCGTGCTCGCCATTGCCGTCGTTAGCTACTTTGTGTATTCGGTCGCATCCAAAACGAAACCCGATTATACCATCACCGTCATGACGCAGTATACCGTGCCGAGCGACCTGCAAACCGATATTCAGGAGCTTTTCGAGAAATATGCAGACGACCGCAACGGCGACGGCAAAACATACGTCGCCATGAATTTCTGCCGCTTCAATACAAGCGGCACCTCGGAGTTTGAAACATCAGAGCTGCAAGCCTCGTTCGTCAAGTTCGCGACCGATGCCTCCGCCGGTGACAGTATGATCTTCGCCTACGATGACGAAAGCTATAAATACCTCGACCAGGATGAGTTAGAAGGCTTTTTCGGCCCCGTAGACGGCACCGATAACGACTATTACCTTTGGAAGGACATTCCGGCGCTGAACAACTTAGAGCTCAACCACTATAACGAGGAGGGCGCAACGAAAGAAAGCGTGCTTTCCGTCCTCGGTGAGCTCAAGGTCGCCGTCCGTACAGAAGACGGCGCTGCGTTCAAAAAGCAGGAAAAGATCGATTACCGCAACGACAGCGTAAAGCTGTACGAGCGTCTTTTGAACGACGAACCCGCAAATACCGAAAATTAAATGAGAGAGCTGCACATTTTTACGCGCAGCTCTCTTTTTTCTTTGACAGAACCACGCAGACGGACTATAATAAGCACATAGTATACCATGTCGGTATACATCATCCGAATTCACGAAAAAGGATGGGATAAAAATGAAACTGAAACAACTTTTAACCGCCATCGAGTACCGCGCAGAGCAGGTGCCGGACGTCGACATTACCGACCTTGTGTACGATTCCCGCAAGGCTGTGCCGGGCTGCGCGTTCGTCTGCCTGCGCGGTGCGAATGCAGATGGCCATAAGTATGCGAAAATGGCAGCGGAAAAAGGCGCCGCCGTCATTATCGCAGAGGAGCCCGTGGAAGCGCCTGTGCCGGTCATTTTAACGGAGAACACCCGCCTTGCCCTCGCATATTTGAGCGCCGAGTTCTTCGGCCACCCCGCAGAGCAGATGCACGTCATCGGCATCACGGGCACCAAGGGCAAAACGACCACCGCGTTCATGATGCGCTCCATTCTGGAGGCCGCAGGCCATAAAACCGGCGTCATCGGCACTATCGGCGTACTGTACGGCGATACCCTCGTTCAAACCGATAACACCACACCCGAAAACTACGAGGTGCAGAAGTTCATGTGCCAAATGGTCGACGCCGGCTGCGAATACTGCGTTATGGAGGTCTCGTCCATCGGTCTTAAAGATCACCGCGTTGCAGGCTTCACGTTTGAGCTCGGCCTCTTCACGAATTTCTCCGAGGATCACATCGGCGGCGCAGAGCATAAAGATATGGCAGAGTACATGGCGTGCAAAAGCATGCTGTTCCGCATGTGCCGCACCGGCATCATCAATATCGATGACCCGAATTATACCGGCATCATCAAAAATCATACGTGCAATATTGTTACCTACGGCTACGATAAATCGGCCGATTTTGTTGCGCATGGGGAAGAACTCGTTACAACACCGGGGTTCCTCGGCGTGCGCTTCTCCGTCACAGGCAAGCTGAATTTTACCGCGGATGTCGCCATCCCCGGCAAGTTCAACGTCTATAACGCCCTGTGCGCCATCACGGCATGCAGCGTTTTGAATATCCCCGTCACTGCCATGCAGCAGGGGCTTAAAACCGTCAAGGTCAAGGGCCGCGTGGAGCCTGTGCCGATGCCCGGCGATTTCACTCTGCTCATCGATTATGCGCACAACGCCGTCAGCATGCAGAGCATTTTGACAACGCTGCGCGCCTATAACCCGAAGCGCCTCATCTGCATGTTCGGCGCAGGCGGCAATCGCCCCAAGGTGCGCCGTTTCGAGATGGGCGAGGTCAGCGGCAATTTAGCCGATCTCTCCGTCATCACGGCAGATAACTCCCGTTACGAAAATGTGCTCGATATTTTAGCGGACATTAAGGTCGGCCTTGCAAAGACCGACGGCAAATACATTGAAATTCCAGACCGCCGCGAAGCCATCCGCTGGTGCATTGAAAACGCACAACCCGGCGACATTATTGTCCTCGCAGGCAAGGGTCACGAAGATTATCAGGAGATCGAGGGTAAGAAATACCCGTTTGACGAGCGTGTCGTCATTCGGGAAATCCTTGATTCCATGAAATAAAGCTCATAAATTACTTTCGGGAAAGGACTTGTGCAGAAATGAATAAGGAAATCACACTGGAACAGCTCGCTTCTTATGAGACCGCGTTCGACGGTGACCGCGCGAACCGTATCGCCATGGATGCTGTCACGAAGAATGGGGTCAACAACGCCGCCGTGCGCTTTGAGAACGCCCGCGAAATGCGCCATACGTTCAACATTTCTTTGGAGCAGGGCGACATCACGAATCAGAAGCAGAGCGGCCGCTGCTGGATGTTCGCGGCGCTCAACACCATGCGCTTTCGCATCATCAAAAAGCTCGGCGTCAAAACGTTTGAGCTCTCCCAGAACTACGCGCTGTTTTTCGATAAGCTTGAAAAGAGCAACTATTTCCTCGAGAGCATCTTAGAGACGCTCAACGAGCCCACCGCAGGCCGCCTTGTTACATATTTGCTTTCCGGTCCGCTCGGCGACGGCGGTCAGTGGGATATGTTCGCAAACCTCGTAGAGAAGTACGGCGTCGTGCCGAAGGAAATCATGCCGGAAACCGCCGCATCCTCCTCCACGCGTGAGATCATCGGCTACCTCACCGAAAAGCTGCGTGAGTTTGCCTGCACGCTGCGCACCGCGTATCAGAACGGCGCTTCCATGGAAGAACTCCGTGCAAAGAAGGACGACATGATGCAGACCATCTATAACATGCTGTGCATCAGCCTCGGCAAGCCGCCTGTGAAGTTCGATTTCGAGGTCAAGACCCCGAACGGCTTCGTGCGCGACCTCGGCATCACTCCGCAGTCGTTCTTCAAAAAGTACGTCGATATGGATCTTTCCCAGTACATCAGCCTCATCAATGCGCCGACGTCCGATAAGCCCTATGGCAAGACCTACACCGTCGCGTTCCTTGGTAACGTCGCAGAGGGCCGACCCGTCAAGTACCTCAACCTGCCCATTGAAGACCTGAAAGCGGCAGCCATCGCCCAGATGAAGGACGGCCTGCCGGTTTGGTTCGGCTGCGATGTCGGCAAGCGCAGCGTTCGCGACGGCGGCGTTATGGATCTGAACGCTCTTGACCTCGAAACGCTCTTCAACACCGAGTTCACCATGGATAAAGCTCAGCGCCTCGATTACGGCCAGAGCCTCATGACGCACGCCATGGTCTTCCAGGGCGTCAACCTCGACGATAACGGTAAGCCGAACCGCTGGAGAGTCGAAAACAGCTGGGGCAAGGATGCCGGTGTAGACGGCTACTACATCATGAGCGACGCTTGGTTCGACGAGTATATGTATCAGGTCGTCGTCGATAAAAAGTACCTCACAGAAGAACAGCGCAAAGCGCTTGAGCAAGAGCCGATCACGCTCCAGCCGTGGGATCCGATGGGCTCCCTCGCTTCGGTGCGCTAAACGAAAGGAAACTACTGCATTTATGAATTTAAAGGTATCTGAGATCGCCGAAATGTGCGGCGGCAGGCTCGTCGGCAGCGGCGAAAATACCGTTACGTCGTTTTATACCGACAGCCGCGAGACGACGCCCGGCAAAATGTTCGTGCCCATCCGCGGCGAAAACACCGATGCACACCGCTTTATCCCGCAGGTCTTCGCATCGGGCGCGGCAGCGACTTTTTCCGAAGAGCCGCTCGATGCCCCCGCAGGCGATGTTGTCTACGTTGAAAACACCCGCGCGGCACTGCAAAAGGTCGCGGAACGCTATCGCGAGCGCTTCAATATCCCGGTCATCGGCATCACGGGCAGCGTAGGCAAGACCACTACAAAGGAAATGGTCGCTTTAGCTGTTTCCGCCGGTCTCAAAACGATGAAAACCGCCGGCAACGCGAACAGCCAGATCGGCCTGCCCATGACCGTTCTGCGCATCACGCCGGAGGACGAAGCCGCCGTTGTCGAAATGGGTGTCAGTATGCCCGGCGAGATGGAGCGCATCGCAAAAGTCGCAAAGCCGAACATCGCCGTCATGACGAATATCGGCGTGTCGCACATCGAGTTTATGAAAACACGCGAGAACATCATGAAAGAGAAGTTCGGCATCACGGATTACCTGCCAAACGGCAGCAAGGTGTTCGTAAACGGCGATGACGACCTGCTTTCCACATTAAAAAGCACCCCGGAAAAGCAGATCGTGCGCTTCGGTCTCGGTGAAAATTGCGACTGGCGCGCCGTAGAGCTTGAGGCCGATACGGAGGGAACAAGGTTTATCTGTGTGCACGACGGTAAACGCGTAGAAATGTACGTCCCCGCTGCCGGCGAGCACAACGTGCGCAACGCCCTTGCCGCCGTCGCGGTCGCTGTGGAAGTCGGCGTTCCGGAGGAAAAAGCCGTCGCGGCCATCCGCACCTATGCACCGCCCGCCATGCGCCAGCAGATTAAAGAAGCGCACGGCGTCACGCTGATCGATGATACCTATAACGCCAGCCCCGATTCCATGCGTGCCGCTTTGAAAATTCTCGGCGGCCTGAAAGCGACCGGCAAAAAGTACGCCGTACTTGCCGATATGCTGGAGCTCGGCGATTACGCAGAGCGCGGCCACTATGAAACCGGTGCGTTTGCGGCGGAAAACGGCACCGATGTCCTTATCGGCGTCGGCCCGCTCGCAAAGTACATCGTCGAGGGCTTTAAAAATCGTGAGAACAGCGTGTGGTTCGCCTCGAATGCGGAAGCCATCGCGTATCTGAAAGACCGTCTGCATCCCGGTGATGCCGTGCTGTGCAAAGGTTCCCGCGGCATGCACATGGATGAAATCATCCGTGCCCTTTCGGAATAAGCCCGTATACTAGAATATATTTAATATATATCACAATATAAAGACAAAAACCGGCAAGTTCCTTTTCGCTTGCCGGTTTTTTTGCAAAACGGAGGAAGGTTGTATGAAAACAAGATTACTGCGCCCGGAAGAAAACTGGAAATCAAATCTCACCATGGCTGTCGCCTTTGAGGGAGATTACGACCTCGAAAAAGCCAAAGAAAGCGCCGCCCGTGAGCGCACCGAAGAAGAAAAGAGGGAAGACGCCCGCAACCGCTGCTTTGGCACATTTTTAGACGACGATGAGACCATCTGCGGTGTTGTGAACAGCCGTGAGTACCTCTGCCGCTTCGACGGCGGCACGTATAAGCTCGGCGGTGTAGGCGGTGTTTCTACATTGCCGCAGTACCGCCGCGGCGGCGTTATCCGCGCTTGCATGACGGCCTCTCTCAAAGACATGTACGCAAACGATTTCACGTTCGCTTTTTTGTATCCGTTCAGCATGCAGTATTACCGTAAGTTCGGCTTTGAAGCCGGTGCGCCGGAATACCGCTGGTCGGTGCCGTTCACAGCGATGAAGCCGCAGGATGTCGGCGGGCACGTCGAGCAGATCTTCCCCGGCGGCGATTTCACCCCGCTTCTCACCGTCTATAACGCGTTCTATGCAGACCACAACCTCTCCGCCGTCCGCGAAACGTATGATAAAAGTCTCGAAAAAGCGAACCTCTGGAACGATAAGCGCTACGCATTCGTCTGGTACAATAACGAAAATCAGCCGCGCGGCCTGATGATTACCCATAAAATCGAAGAAGACGGCGTCACATATCTTGACTGCACCCACACGTTCCAAAGCCCCGGCGGTTTCCTCGCGTGCGATGCCGAGGCGTTCAACGGCTTGCTGTTCTTCGCAAAATCCGCTTTCTCGTCGGATTATGAGACGCTCCGTTTCACCGTCCCGTCCGATATGCGCTTAGAGCAGCTCATCGGCGAAAA